>JAILPC010000216.1 GCA_024690465.1 Ruminococcus sp. | reverse complement strand
TGAAAAACAGTGATAAATTTTCATTACTATTGCTATGATGTGCTTTTTGTGATATAATCAGCAAGTACATTTATGGCTCTTTCAAGGAGGAATAATTATGAAGCTATTAATTAAACCCGTGAGTGTTCTTTTATCGCTGATTATGATATTCGGCATGTTTGCGGTCATCCCGTTCTCAACCGCTTCGGCGGTCGCGTACGAAACATACGCGCAGGACACTATTCAGGGCGGAGCGATTCTGCACTGCTTCAACTGGTCGTACAACAATATCAAGGCGAATCTGGCTGATATCGCGAAAGCGGGTTATACCGCTGTTCAGACATCGCCCGTTCAGGCGCCGAAGGAATATAACGCCTCATGGACGGATTCGGGCAACTGGTATAAGCTCTATCAGCCGCTCGGTTTGAGTATAGCGGGTGACGGCACAACATGGCTCGGCACTAAAGCTCAGCTTACTTCGTTGTGCAATGAAGCCGAGAAGTATGGAATCAAGGTTATTGTTGATATCGTTGCCAATCACCTCGCCAACAACGGCAACGACGGCGGAACATACCATTATCTGAACTCGAACGTCGAATCTGATTTAAAGAACGCAAGTTATTATCATACAAATAATATCAGAACTAATGAGAACAACCGCTTCAATATTACGCAGTATCACCTCGGTATGCCTGACTTGAATACGGCTAACAGCTATGTGCAGCAGAGAACGCTCGGACTTCTCGAAGAGTGTATCGACTGCGGCGTTGACGGCTTCCGTTTTGACGCGGCTAAGCATATAGAGACTCCCGCCGACAGTTCAAATTTCGCGAGCCAGTTCTGGCCGACAGTTATAAACGGCGCCAAGGAGTACGCGGAAAATGAAGGCTATGACGAGCCTTTCTTCTACGGCGAGATTCTCAAAAGCGCTGGCCCGAATTTTGATATCTCGAATTACACAACCTATATGTCTGTAACCGACAACGAAACAGGCGACCGCGCTCTGAGCAAGGCGAACAGTAAGGCTGCCGCGGAGCTTGCCGACGCAAGCTATATCAAGGGGGCTTCATCCGAAAAGAGTATTCTGTGGGTAGAGTCCCACGACACATATATGGGCGATTCGGGTTCAGCAGGAATTTCAAACACAAAAAACATAACCTCAAATGTAATAAACAAGGCGTGGGCAATTGTCGGCGCACGCGCGGATTCCACCTCGCTGTTCTTTGCTCGTCCGAACAATATTATGGGAGAAGCGAGCACCGACACAAACTGGAAATCAACCGTTGTTTCCGAGGTTAACAAGTTTAAGAACCACTTTGAAGGCGCATCCGAGCATCTCTCTTCCGACGGTAATGTCGCGTATATTGAGCGCGGAACAAAGGGAATCGTCATCAGCAAACTCGATGGCGGCGGCGCGGTCGAGTTGCCTGTGACTTCGATGCAGGATGGCTCATATATAGACCAGATAACATACAACACCTTTACTGTATCAAACGGCGTAATTTCGGGTACGGTAGGTTCCGACGGCGTCGCGGTAGTTTATAACACGGAGAATGAGGCTCCAAGCTATATCACAAGCTCAAAGCTGTTCCTCAATCCGAACGCCAACTGGACTTCGGAAAGCGCTAGTTTTGCTATATATGTATATAACTCCAATACAAACAATAATGCCTGGGCAGGTATGACATCAGCGGACAGCGGATATTATTCCGCGAATGTTCCCACGGGTAAATGGACTAACGTCATTTTCTGCCGGATGAATCCCGGCAACAGTGTAAACAGCTGGGATAATGTATTGAACCAGACAAACGATCTTTTCCCCGACAGCGGTACAAACTGTTACACGTTAGACTCGGAAGCTTTGTCCTACGGCAACGGCTCGTGGAGCAGTTATGTGGTTGAGGAACCGACGGTTCCCGTTAAAGACACATATACCATCTACGCCATAAATAACGCCGGCTGGGATAATGTTAATATCTATTGGTGGGGCAGCAGTACAAGTTGTCCGTCGGAGTTCCCTGGTACAGAAATGACTTCCGTTTCGGGCACCAAGGTCTATAAGTACGAGATCCCCGAGGATGTTGACGGTTTCCTCTTTACCAACGGCTCTTCAAGTAGTACAAAACAAAGTGTTGATATAACATCGGGAATTTCGGACGGCGCTGTCTGGACGATTAACTCGACAATGAGCAGCGGTAAATACACCGTAAGTACTCCTCCCGACTACTATTTGGTCGGTACGATGAACAGCTGGATGAAGAATGACAGCTATAAATTCTCCATAACCTCCTCAGATTCAGGCATGGTTGAGTATAAGCTGTCGGGAGTACAGCTTGCCGCCGGCGCGGAGCTTAAGGTTCGCAGCAGCGATGATAGTTGGTATCCGAGCGGCAACAACTATGCTGTCAGCGCAGCGGGTACTTATGATATCTACTTCCGCCCGAACGGCGACGGCGGCAGTGATTGGCATGAAAACACTCTCTATGTCAAGAATGTCACTCCCTGCACCGTAACGTGGAAAGACAGCGGCGGCAACACCCTCAAAACAGAAACCGTCACCTTCGGCGATACCCCTGAATACAAAGGCGAGACACCGACCAAGGCGGAGGACGAGGATTTCACTTACATCTTCTCGGGCTGGACTCCCGCGGTTGCCGCCGTAACAGGCGACACATCCTACACAGCCTCGTTCAATGCTGTCGCTAAGTTTAAAACAATAAACTACAAGTACAACATATTTGACGAGAGCACACAAAGCAAGGTTCAAAAGACGGTTACAAAGAATATCTCTTACATGAATAAGACTGCGGAGCAGCTTATAGAGCTTAATATGCCGTATATCAAAAACGCTTATCTCGAATACGGTGATTATGTGTATACGGTTGACGGCACAACTCTCGATGTTACCGTCAGCGACACGGAGAAGAAGTATTCCGTTACCCTTGACGGAAATAAAGACGGCGAGTACAGCTATCTCGAAACAGCAACACTGACTTCCGACGAGGAGAAGGCGTTTGTAGTTGACGGTAAGGTTATGTTTGTCGGCACAAGCTACAGCTTCTATGTGTGTAATGATATTGACGTTACTCTCACCGACGCGGCAGAGAAAGCCGAGTACGCCGACATCGACCTCAGCACAATCACCATAGCCGACGGTAAGGTTACTCTCGATATGCTCGCCACGGCGAACGTTGACAACGACAAGTTCAAGCGTATGGGCGTAGCTTTCGCGCTCAGCGAAAAAACTCCTGACGAGATTTCAGATGCTGTTGAGGATGTTGCAACAGGCACAGGCACATCGAATAAGATTGCCGTTCACAACTCAACTGTTGATTACGCTAACCAGTCGGGACAGTACCAGTTCCGTTACGCTCCTTACTTCAGCTTAAGCAGCGCTTTGGACAGAACAATTTACTTCTACACCTATGTTGTAGACAAGAACGGCAATGTAAGAGTCAGTGACGCGGCTCAGTATAACATGAGCAACCTGCTGGCGTAAACCTAATAATTCTCTTAGTGTTTGTATTGAGATAAAATTGACGAAGGCGCAGAACCCTATCAAGGGGACTGCGCCTGTTTGTTTGTGATTAAATTTGTGTAAATTTTTTCGGCTGTTTCTGTTGTCCGCGCAAAACGGCGCGGTTAACGGGCAGCCTGCTTTCGATTTTTATTCAAACTTCTCGTGATCGTGGTCATGAGCGCTTTCGATTTTGCCCATAATCGGCTCGGGGTCAATACCCTGACGCCTGTAATAATCCGCGACAGCGGAGCGTATAGCCTCTTCGGCGAGTACAGAGCAGTGAACCTTAACGGGCGGAAGTCCGTCCAGAGCCTCCATAACCGCTTTGTTGGTGAGCTTAAGCGCCTCGTCGATTGTCTTGCCCTTGATGAGCTCGGTTGCCATTGAGCTTGTGGCGATTGCCGCTCCGCAGCCGAATGTCTTGAACTTAACGTCGGTGATTACGCCGTCGTTAACCTCAATATACATTTTCATAATATCGCCGCACTTTGAGTTGCCGACTTCGCCGATTCCGTCGGCGTTTTCAATTTCTCCGACGTTTCTCGGATTGGCAAAGTGGTCCATTACTTTTTCCGAATATGTGAAAGCCATTTTAATTACTCCTTATTTTATGAATTTTGCCTCGCTTTTTTCGCCTTTCTTGATGCTTTCCCAAAGCGGAGACATATCCCTGAGGGTTTGTACTATTTTCGGTACATTCTCGAGTATATAATCAATATCATCGTCAGTAGCGCTTTCGTCAAACGTCATTCTTGTGCTGCCGTGAGCAATCTCATGCGGCAGACCGATTGCGAGAAGAACGTGGCTCGGGTCAAGGCTGCCCGAGGTGCACGCGGAACCCGACGAAGCGGAAATGCCAGCGAACTCAAGTCTCAACAGCAGGCTTTCGCCTTCGATGCCCTCAAAGCACATATTGACGTTGTTCGGCAGTCTGCGGACTCTGTCGCCGTTTATACGGCTGCGCTCGATTTTGAGCAGACCGTCTATGAGCTTGTCCCTTAGCCTTGTGAGCTTTGCGATTCGCTCGTCCATCGTGTCAATCGCGAGCTGGAGCGCCGCGTCAAGACCTACAATGCCCGCGATATTCTCTGTGCCCGCGCGCTTGCCGCGCTCCTGAGCGCCGCCCTCGATGAGGTTTTCTATGAGAATACCCTTGCGGATATAGAGCAGTCCGCAGCCTTTCGGCCCGTGAATCTTGTGCGCCGTCATAGACATCAGGTCGATGTTCTGTTCTGCTACATTAATCTTGCAGTATCCTGCCGCCTGAACCGCGTCGGTATGGAACAGCACCTTGTGTTCTCTGCATATTTTGCCGATTTCGGCGATAGGCTGTATTGTGCCGATTTCGTTGTTTGCGTACATAATTGACACAATCGCCGTGTCCTCGCGGATAGCCTTTTCAACGTCCTCGGGTTTTACTATGCCGTTTTCGTAAACGTCAAGATATGTTACCTCAAAGCCCTCTTTTTCAAGAGCCTTACAGGTGTGCAGAATAGCGTGATGTTCAAATTTTGATGTGATAATGTGGTTTTTGCCTCTCGCTTTAAGTCGGTGACAAATCCCCTTGAGCGCCCAGTTGTCCGATTCCGAGCCGCCTGATGTGAAATAAATCTCACTCGGGAATTTTGCCCCGAGATTCTTCGCGATGTTCGCTCTCGCGTCCTCAACCGCTTTTTTCGCTTCCTGTCCGATACCGTAGAGACTTGACGGATTGCCGTAAATCTCGGTTAAGTAAGGCATCATCTTCTCAAGTACAACAGGGGAGAGCTTTGTTGTCGCCGCGTTGTCGGCGTATATTTTTCTCATAATACCAACCTTTCGGATTTATGCGTATTTTTCAGCCGCCGCTACAGCGAGCCTGTCGCAGCGTTCGTTTTCGGGGTGACCCGCGTGACCTTTTACCCAGTGAATGTCAACCTCGTGAATGTCATAAAGCCTGAGAAGCTCGTCCCAGAGCTCGGGGTTCAGGGCTTTTTCCTTTTTGTTTCTCATCCAGCCGTTGGCTTTCCATTTTTTTGCCCAGCCCTGGGTGAGTGCGTTGGCTACATATTGGCTGTCTGTAAAAAGCTCGACCTTGCAGGGTTCTTTCAGCAGCCTGAGCGCCTCAATAACCGCGCTGAGCTCCATGCGGTTATTTGTTGTGGCGAACTCTCCGCCCGAGATTTCTTTTTCGACGCCTTTGTACCGCAGTATAGAGCCCCAGCCTCCCGGGCCGGGGTTTCCTTTGCAGGCGCCGTCCGTAAATATCTGAACTTCCTTCAAAAATATCACCTTTTAAAAATTTTATACAATACCTATTATAATACTATGCTTAAATAAATGCAACTACTTTTTTTGTTTATAATTATTTTTTGAAAAATGTGTATTTTTCAGCCTTAAAAGGCATATTTTTCGATAAAAAGCCCA
>JAILPC010000210.1 GCA_024690465.1 Ruminococcus sp. | reverse complement strand
TACTGATAGTGGGATTGATACAGTCAACAGGCAGCGTTACAATTTACACTTTGTTCAAATTATTGATACTTACGCTGTTCTCAGCTTTGGGCGGCGTGCTCGGAATCAACAAACAGAAAAAGATAAAATTTTAAGGAGCCTTAGGGCTCCTTAATTATTTGTATGATATCAGTCGGCAAATCGCATTTGATATCAATTTTTTTATTAGTAATCGGGTGAGTAAAACTCACGCTTGCGCAATGCAGAGCCTGCCGCTTGATATATTCAAGGCTTCCTCCGTACATATCGTCACCGGCGAGAGGATGTCCGACACTCGACATATGACAGCGAATCTGATGTGTTCTTCCGGTTTCTAAGGTTAATTCGAGCAGAGTATGCTCTTTATCATGCTTAATAGGCGTGTAGTGAGTTACAGCAGGTTTACCGTCAGTTTTTACAGCACGCTGTACAGTGTGTCCTTCGAGCAGACCTATCGGCTCATTAATCGTACCGCTTTTGTCAATAATACCCTCCCAAACCGCAAGATATTTCTTGTGAATTCCGTACATCAACGCAGTAGCGGTAAATTTATCCTTGGCTATAATAACAATACCCGACGTATCCTTATCAAGTCGGTTAACCGCTCTGAAGGTGTAGCTCTCCCCTTTTTTATTCTGAATATACTTCAGAATATTGGCGAGAGTATCCTCCTGGTGAACCTTGGTCGGATGAACAGGCATACCGAAAGGCTTGTCAACAGCAATCAGATAATCGTCCTCAAAAAGTATGTTGAGCTCGCCTTTGACGGGAGTAATTTCGTTGTTATCATCGGGCAGGTTAAGGATTATTTCGTCGCCGAAGTTTACTGTATCTATTGTTTTTAAAATTTTATTATCTCTTATAATTCCGTATTTTTCTCGCTTTAAGAGTGTTATTATACGAGCGGAAACGCTGCAGTGATGTCTGAGAAACGTTCTCGCTTTTATTCCATCGCACTCTTTCGGAACAACAAAAACAAGCCTAGATGACATAGTTTATCACCCAAAGTATAGCAAAAAGCTCGACTGCGATTATCAGAGGTATGCCGAGCATAAACTTAAGCTTGTGTGTTTTATGACGGATAATCAGCATTGTTGTGTACATAGCGGCACCGCCGCCAAGCGCAGAAACAATAAGCAAAGCGGCTTCGCTGATTCGCCATTGATGATGTATCGCTTTGAATTTGTCTAAAGCGGTTACAATCACCGCAATAATATTGATAATTATAAGATAAGCAATTAAAAAATTAATAATCATAGAGGATAAAAATGAAAAACAAAGTAATAAATAATTTTCCGATTATACTTTCCGTGTGTATACTGATAGTGCTTTTGGCGTTATCGAACATCAAAGGAGAAGAAAACGCAGTCCCCGAAAACCCGAAAGTTATACAGACGGTATCTGTTCCCAAAGGAGAAATGCGCGGTCTTTGGGTTACATACATTGACCTTGATATGAGCGGTACAGACTATTCCTTCAACAGCTTCAAGACTAAATTCAACAATATCGCGAACAAGGCGAAAAAGAACAGGTTCAACACCCTTATCGTGCAGGTAAGACCTTTTTCGGACGCTCTCTACAAGTCAAAGTATTATCCCTGTTCTCACATCATCTCGGGTAAGCAAGGAAAGAATACAGATTATGACGCCCTGCAATATATGGTTGAATACTGCCACAAAAAAGGACTGAAAATTCACGCCTGGGTTAATCCGTACAGGGTTAAGAACAAGGGCGGGCTCAGGCTTTCAAAGGACAATCCGTATATCAAAAACAAAAAGCTCGGCGTCAGAGTAAACGGCGGAATATACCTCAACCCTGCTCTCGAAAAAGTCAGAACCCTGATTGAAAACGGAATAAAAGAAATAGTCAGAAACTATGATGTTGACGGTGTTCAGTTTGATGATTACTTTTATCCCACAAACAAGAAAAGCTTTGATAAAGCTCAATACAACAAATATAAGAAAAAGGTAAAAACAAACGCCGTACCGCTTGATGAATGGCGTATGGCAAACGTTAACACTCTTGTGTACGAATGCAACGCAATCTGTCACAAATCGGGCAAGCTGTTTGGAATATCGCCGCAGGGGAATATCAGAAATAACTACGGATTGTACGCCGACGTCAAAAGCTGGTGCTCAAAATACGGTTACGTTGATTATATCTGTCCTCAGCTGTACTACAGCATTAAAAATCCCGCGCTTAGATTTTATGACGCGCTCAAGGAATGGCAAGCGCTGAAATACAATAAATCGGTCACGCTTTATATAGGCTTGGCTGGATATAAGGCGGGTACAAAAGACGATTCGGGCACCTGGAAGAACAAAACAAACATACTCAAAAGAGAACTGAAGCTGATACGAAAGAATAACATAAAAGGTTTTATGCTCTACAGTTACGCTGACCTCAACCGAAAAGGCGCGAAAATGGAAATCACAAACCTTGTAAAAGCATTAAACTAAAACGCCCTCGCAATAATCGCTACATGCTTTTGTGATTTTTACATTTACAACCTGTCCTGTCAGCTCCTTGTCTGAAACAATTCTGAGAGGCGTGTAGTTCATTGTGTAGCCTTCATAATATTCCTTGTTTCGGAGGCGTTCGACAAGAACAGGCTCAACAAGACCTACCTGAGAACCGAGAAATTCATGACGAAGCTTTTCGCACTCCTCAATCATTATTTTGGAGCGCTTATCCTTAATTTGCGGGTCAATATGATTATCCAGCTTATCCGCAAGCGTTCCGTTTCTGCGCGAGTACGGAAAAACGTGTACTTTTGAAAAACCGACTTTCTTTACAAAATCAAGGCTTTCGCTGAATTCCTCGTCAGTTTCTCCCGCGAACCCTACCATTACATCGGTTGTGATTGACGGATTTTTAAAGTTTCTTCTAAGGCTTTTTACTATTTCGAGATATTCAGCTTGATTATAGTCGCGTCGCATACGCTTCAGGGTTTCGTTGCAGCCGCTCTGAAGTGAGAGGTGGAACTGCGGACAAAACTTTTTTTGCTTTGAAAAGCGCTTAATTAAGTCATCGTACATCAGCTCGGGTTCAAAGGAGCCGAGACGCACGCGATCTACTCCGTCAATTGCGCACACAATATCGACCGCGTCGGCAAGATTAAAGTCCTCGCCCTGTCCGTATACAGAGAGATTGATTCCTACAAGGACAATCTCCTTGTAGCCTTTCCGTGCGAGAATCTCCGCCTCCTGTTTTAAATCAGCAGGCTTTTTGCTGCGAACTCTTCCCCTGGCGTACGGGATAATGCAATACGAGCAAAAGCGATTGCAGCCGTCCTCAATCTTGACAAACGCGCGTGTATGACCGTCAAAATTATGAACAACGGCGTCCTCATACTCGGCGTTTTTGTTATCATGCTCTTCAATATTGATAATCTGCTGATGTGTAGTCAAAAACTCCTCAATAGCTTTAACGAGGAGCTTTCTGTGCTTGTTCCCGAGAACGATATCACAATCCTCAAAGTCGGAAATTCTGTCGGGAAAAGCCTGAGGCATACAGCCGGTAAGCACAACAATTCCGTCGGGGTTATTGCGGCGCGCTTTGTGGATTATTTTTCTGTTTTTAGCGTCGGTTACGGCTGTAACTGTACAGGTGTTGATTATGGTTATATCAGCCTTATCTTTGCTTCGAGAGGATTCAAAGCCGCTGTTTCGCATGAGCTCGGACATAACCTGACTTTCGTACTGATTTACCTTACAGCCGAGTGTAAAAATATTAAAATCCATAGTAATCCTAATTTAAAACCCACTAGAATATAGTGGGCTGTTTTTTTATGTATTCTTATCTACTTCGTGAAACTTTTTGAGGTTGCCGATTTTTTCGCTTCGTTTATCGAGCTCTGCGAGAACCTCATCAAGGCTTATGCCCTGCTCAACCATCATTACCATAAGATGGTAAATCAAGTCGGATATTTCGAATACGGTCTCGGAGTTATCGTTGTTTTTCGCTGCAATAATAGTTTCGCTGCACTCCTCGCCAACTTTTTTAAGGATTTTATCAAGTCCTTTTTCAAACAGATAACAGGTATATGAACCCTCCTGTTTATTCTCCTTGCGGCTTAATACCGTATCATATAAAGCCTGTAAAACTTTATCGTCCATAATATTACCTCAGAATTCTTTTATCTTAGTATAAAAACAGGAGTGATTGCCTGTGTGACACGCCGCTCCTGTCTGTTCAACAGTGATAAGAATAGTATCGTCATCACAATCCGAGTAGATTTCAAAAACCTTCTGAAAATGGCCCGATGTTGCGCCTTTGTTCCAGAGCTCCTGTCTGCTGCGCGAATAGAACCATGTAAAGCCTGTTTCCAGGGTTTTCTCCATAGATTCACGATTCATATAGGCGAGCATAAGCACCTCGCCTGTAGATTTTTCCTGTATAATTGTCGGGATTAACTCCGACTTTTCAAAGTATTTATCCAGATTCATAATCATACCTTACCCGCTACCTGAATAGCCATAGCTAAATCAAGGTCACCGGTATAAACGGCTTTGCCAGTTATAGCGCCGTAAATGTTGAGTGACTTAAGATTAACTATGTCCTTTATATTGGATACACCGCCGCTCGCGATAATATCGCAGTCAACTGTACCCGCGAGTTTGTCAAGCTGAACAAGATTAGGTCCTGACAAGGTTCCGTCCTGATCGATATCGGTAAAGATAATAGTCTTGACACCGATACTCTCCATCTGTTTAGCGAGACTGAGATAGTTTAAATCAGATTTATCTGTCCAGCCCTGAGCGCGCACAATGCCGTCCTTTGCGTCAATGCCGACAGCGATCTGAGCGTCAAAGTTGTTAACCGCGTCGATTACAAAGCGCTGGTCGCTGACCGCGGCTGAACCGAGAATAACACGATCCACACCGTTGTCAAGATACTTCTCTATTCTCTCTATATCGCGGATACCGCCGCCGACTTCAACTTTAATGTCAAACGACTTAGCGATATCAGTAATAAGGTCAAAGTTAATCAGCTCGCCGTCTTTAGCGCCGTCCAGGTCAACCATATGCATCCACTCGGCGCCCGCGTCAATAAAGCTTTGAGCTACCTCATACGGGTCATTGGCGACCTTTGAAACGGTTGAAAAATCGCCTTTAAATAATCGTACACAATTGCCGTCTTTAATATCGATGGCAGGCAGAATAATCATTACAGTACTCCTTTGGTAGATAAAACGTCGCCCGAATTATTATTTTTCACGGCAAGACGCATAGCGTGAGCGACTGACTTATAAATTGATTCTACAATATGGTGCGAATTAGAGCCGTACAGGCTTTTTACGTGAAGCGTAATACCTGCGTTAAAAGCAAGAGCGCGCATAAATTCTACTGTCAGAGCGGATGTGTAATCTCCGCATTTTTCCTGAGGGAACTCAGCGTCGAACACAAGGAACGGTCTGCCGCTGATATCAACAGACGCAAACGAAAGCGCCTCGTCCATAGGAATATAGAAACTACCGAAACGCTCAATTGAAGATTTGTCTGCTAGAGCTTCTTTGAACGCAGTTCCGAGCACTATTCCCGTGTCCTCAACTGTGTGGTGGTCGTCTACATTGAGGTCACCTTTAACTTTAACCTCAAGTCCGAAACCGCCGTGTGTGGCAAATGAGTTCAGCATGTGGTCAAAAAAGCCTATACCCGTATCAATGCTGATTTTTCCGCCGTCCAGGCTCAAGCTCAGGCTGATATCGGTTTCTTTTGTTTTTCTTTCAATTTGTGCGTTGCGCATAACTAATTCTCCGAAATAAAATTTTTTATAGTATTAATCACTTTGGTGTTTTCTTCATCGCTGCCTGATGTTATACGGATATAATCACCCATATATCTGATCGCAATCGAATTTGATTTGAGGTACTCCCAAAGCTCTTTTCCGAATGATGTTTTAATAAACACAAAGTTCGTTTTTGTGGGATAAACCGTGAAATCTTCTGTCTTTTTCCCTATGCGTACCAGTTCATTATACAGCAAATCGGTATTCTTAACAATAGTGTTTATACGATTTGTTAAAAAATCTTTGTTCCTGTACAGCTTCGCTCCGATAGCCTGAGATAACGAATTAACATTATACGGAGACTTAACAGCGGCAATAGCTTTTGAGATTCTCTCGTTAGCTACGGCAAAACCAAGTCTCAGAGCGGCTGAGCCAAGAGCCTTTGAAGCCGTGCGGAACACGATAAGGTTATCATAGCTGTTAACATCTTTGATAAAACTCTCATCAGAGCTCCAGAAATCCATATACGCTTCATCGAGCACAACAAGAGAATCAACGCTGTTTAACAGCTTTACGCAGTCTTTTTTGTTTATTCCCTGTCCGGTGGGATTACACGGATTTGAGAAAATCAGGAGTTTTATATCCTCATCGTTGACTTTGCTTATGAGCCTGTCCACATCAATATTGAGCTCATTATTCTTGAAATACTTCAAGCAGGGATTCTCGCTGATACTGCCGTAAAACTCATACATACTGAAATCGGGTGCAGCAACGAGCAGCTTTTCGCCTTTCTGAAGAAACGCTGATTCTATAAGAAAAATAAGTTCATCAGAACCGTTTCCGACTGTAACATTCTTATTATCTATGCCGTAAAACTGAGCAAAAGACTTTCGAAGCTCAGTGCATGTCGGATCGGGATAACGATTGAAATCCAGATTATCAACCACATCATGAACCATACTAAAAAGTTCGGGAGTGTAGTTAAAAGTACATTCGTTAGCATCAAGCCGGATATCGAAATTACCGGAAATCGGTTCATAAGGAACCAGATTTTTTATTTTTTCATTTAATTCATAGGACATTATTATTCCTCAAATCTTACCTTGATTGAATTGGCGTGGGCTGTCAGTCCTTCGGTTTCGGCAAATCTGACTATATCCTCTGCGTCTTTCTTCAGCGCATCCTCGGTGTAGTAGATAAAGCTGGATTTCTTGACAAAGCAATCAACTGACAAAGGGCTGAAGAATCTTGCCGTACCGCTTGTGGGGAGAACATGGTTTGGCCCCGCGAAATAGTCGCCCAGCGGCTCGGGACTGTAGTTTCCGAGGAAAACGGAGCCCGCGTTGTCAAGCTTGCCGACATACTCCATAGGATTGTTACAGCACACCTCAAGATGCTCGGGAGCTAATTCGTTAGCGAAATCTACAGCCTGGCTCAAATCTGAACATACAATTATCGCGCCGTAGTTTATGAGGCTTTCTTTAATAATATCTTTTCTCTCAAGATACGCGCACTGGCGCTTAAGCTCAGCTTTCACATTTTCAGCAAGCTCCGCGGAGTCTGTGAGCAGCACAGAGCTCGCCAGTCTGTCATGTTCAGCCTGACTCATGAGGTCAGCTGCCAAAAACTTCGGGTCAGCGGAACTATCAGCGAGCACAAGTATCTCGCTCGGACCTGCAATCATATCTATATCAACAACGCCGTACAGTAGTTTTTTTGCAGTAGCGACAAAAATATTACCCGGACCTACAATCTTATCAACCTTCGGAACATTATCCGTACCGTAAGCGAGAGCGGCAACAGCCTGAGCTCCGCCCATAAGGAAAATACGGTCAACGCCCGCAATCATCGCGGCAGCAATAATATCGGGATTGGGCTTGCCGTCCTTTGAGGGAGGCGTCGTCATAATGATTTCTTTGCAGCCCGCGAGCTTAGCGGGAATGGCGTTCATAAGTACAGATGAAGGATAAGCGGCTGTCCCGCCGGGAACATAGAGACCAACCCTCTCGAGTCCTCTGACACGCTGTCCCATAATAACGCCGTTTTCCTTGGTTGTCAGCCATGACTGCTGAACCTGACGTTTATGGAAATCCTCAATATTAGCGGCAGCCTTTCTGACTGTCTCTAAAAAATCGGCGTCACACTCTGAGATAATATCATCAATTTCTTCTTTTGTTATTTCAACTCTTTCGGGAGCTTTGCCGTCAAACTTGACAGTGTAGTCATACACTGCCTTGTCGCCGTAAGCCTTAACATTGTCGAGAATTTCCCTGACGATGCCGCTGACGTCCTTTGCTCCGCTCTGAGAGCGTTCTTTGATTGTTTCAATAAAGCTGTATTCATCTTTACCGTTAGCTATTACTGTTGTTATCATTTAAAGTGACAGCCTCCATTTTACTGACTAATTCTTCAATTTCCTTTTTTCTGAGTTTAAGGCTCGCTGTGTTCGCAATGAGTCTGGCGGATATATCGGTAACATATTCCTTGACCTCAAGATGATTAGCCTTAAGTGTTGAGCCTGTCTCGACTATATCAACGATACCGTCGGACAATCCAACAAGAGGAGCAAGCTCAACAGAGCCCTCGATTTTAATTACCTGGACGTCCATATTCTTGCTTTCAAAAAACTTTCGTGTAACGTTGGGGTATTTTGTAGCAACGGTTTTGGAACCGTATCCGTGATAAAAATCAACGTTTTTCTTGCCAGCAAGTGCAAATCTGCATTTGCCGAAGCCCAGGTCAAGAAGCTCATAAAACGAAGAACCGTTTTCGAGAATTGTGTCCTTACCTACGACTCCGAGGTCGCAAACTCCGTGCTCAACGTATGTAATAACATCGGCAGCCTTCGCGAGAACAACCTCGAACTCGCCGTCGCCGACAGTCATAATAAGCTTTCTGCCTTTGTTGTGAACCTCGTCGCAGTTATAGCCGAGTTCCTCAAATAATTCAATTGTTTTCTTTTCAAGTCTGCCCTTTGTAAGAGCTATCCTAAGCGGTTTCATATTACCTCTATTTTTTTGATTCCTAATTTTTTCGCGAATTCTCTTGCTTCCTTTTCGTCAGACAGGTCAGAGAACTGAGCTTTTATGCCTTCCTTAACGAGCTTATAAGTGTATTCAACAGCCTGCATAATGCTGTCGTCCGACTTAGCGAACACAAGCACCTCGGGGATATTGCTGCGTGATTTATAACGTGCTTTCTCAGCAATATGATTGATGTTAATCGCAAAGCCCGCGGCGCCCATAGGCATATCGGTATTATCAAAAATCTTGTCATAACGACCGCCGGATAACACAGCGTCGCCATAGCCGAGAATATAACCCGAGAAAACAATTCCGCTGTAATATTCGTTGCGCTGTACAAGACCGAGGTCCAGACTGAGCTTATCTCCCAGGTTTAAGGTCAAAAGCATCTGATAAAGCAATTTGAGATAATCAATAGCTTCAAGCGCCTTCGGTGACTTTATGAACTCCTCGGCTTTTGAGAACACTTCTTCCCCGCCAAATAATGACGGTAACTTTCGGATAGCCGAGACAGTCTGATTCTGCTCGAGCTTATCAAGACAATCGTTAAGAGCGGAAATGTTCTTGTTTTCGATATAGGTTTTTATTAGCTCCTTCTGAGATTGAGTCGCGTCGAGCTCGTCCGACAAAGCGTTAAAAACCATAGAATGTCCGATTTCGAGTCTGAAATCATCGGAAACCGCGGCAAGACTTTCTACAGCGGTAGTAACAACCTCAATATCAGCGCGTTTTCCGACCGAACCGATAAGCTCTACACCGAGCTGCAGAATTTCATTCGGACGACCTGTAAGCCCCGGGTTATTACGGTAAACAGGCTGATTATAAAACAGTCTGACAGGAAAAACCTCATTCTGAAGTCTTGTAGATACCATTCGGGATATCGGGAGCGTTGAATCAGGTCTTACAACAACAATTCTGTTTGAGTTATCGGAAGTTTTAAACATACTCTCTTGAGAAATACCGCTTGATTCCGAAGAAAATAAATCGTAAAACTCAAGCCCCGGCGTAATAACCTGGTGGAACTGATGGTTGATAAATACCTTTTCTATTTTTTTTGAAACATAATTTACCGCGGTACATTCCTTAAACAGATAGTCCTTTGTACCCTCGGGTGTTATTTTCAGATTATAATTCATTAAAAATCGCGCCCTTCACTTTAGCGTGCTAATATGTTAACACATAAAAGTGTTTATGTCAAGTTTTTGTCAATCTTTTGATTCTTCAGGCTTTTTTTCTTGTTCTGACTGTGCCTTTTTCTCTGCTTTGGCTTCCTTTTTAGCTTTTTTGCGTGCCTTTACCTTTACATTGGTGAGTTTGCCTGATTTGATAACGTTCATATTAATTACACGATCAGCGTTTTCGCCCTTCATAGCGATACGCTTGCGGGTTTTTCTGCCTATCAGAGTATAAATTGTGGCGAATATAGGTGTGCCGAGAATCATTCCCGGGATACCGAACATAGCGCCAGCAACCATAACCGAGAACAACGACCAGAAGCCGATTAAGCCAACTGACGAACCGACAATCTTCGGATTGATAAGGTTTCCGTCAATCTGCTGAATAACGAAGATAATTATTATGAATATCAGGGAATCCAAGGGAGAAACAAGCAAAAGCAGGAATGCGCTCGGGATACCGCCGATAAACGGTCCGAAGAAAGGAATTATATTGCATACGCCGATGATAACGCTGATCAGCGGAGCGTAAGGGAGATTGAAAATCATCATAGCGATAAAGCACATCAAGCCGACGATCGCGGAATCCACAATCTTTCCAACTAGGAATTTACCGCATTTCTCATCGGAAACATTGATAATCTCATAGATGCCTGGCATCCACTTTGTGGGAAGAAAAGCCGCTCCGAGACGCTTTAACTGGTTTGTGAGGAACTCTTTGTTAACAAGCATATATATGGAAAGAACAAGAGCCATAATCCAGTTATAGAATACACCGATTGTGCCTGAAAGAGCCGAAAATACTTTTCCGACATTATCCAAATTCGCAATTTCTGACGCCTTTTTGATAATGAAGTTATTAAGATTATCAAATATTGATAGGTCTAAACCAAAGTGTGCTTTTACCCACTCGCCTATATCAGCTGTATATGTTTTAAAAGATTCAATATACGAAGGGACGTTTTTGACAAGGTTTGTTAGGTTCTTGCTCAACGAAGGAATCAAAAGCGAAATCAACAATGATATTATTCCGATAACAAGCACATAAGCGATTAAAAGTGAAACTCCCTTGTTAATCTTCTGTACCCATTTCACATTGATTCTTCCGAAAACCTTATTGTGAAAAAACCTGTACGGAAAATTCATTATATAAGCAATTCCGAACGCGTAAATAAATGGTGTGAGTATCGAGAATAATGTGGATATTCCCGAAAAAATGTATCCCATATTATCCTTGATGTAGAGCAGAAATACGGCAAATAAGATACAAATCAGCCAGCCTGCCAGTTTATTAAATCGCTTTTTCATATGTTCATTCCTTTCTACATTCCGAAGAGCGACATCTGAGCGCTCTCAGCCATACCGTCAAGAGCTCCGCATTCGCGAAGAGTTTCAATTACGGATTTGGACGCCTTGGTCTTAAGCTGCATATCTTCAATTGAAAGATACTCAAACTCGTGGCCTGCTTCGGCAAGCGCTTCGGCCGCGGATTCACCGATACCGTCAAGCGCACAGAAAGGAATTCTGATTTTGCCGTCCTCTACCGTAAATGTCTTTGCTTCGGATTTATAAATATCAACAGGAAGCACCTCGATGCCTCGCGCCATCATCTCGTTGACAATCTGGAGCACGCCGAGTTCGGCGTTCTCCTTGGCGCTGGCTTCATAGCCCTTCTGTTTAATGTCTTTCATTTTTGCCTGAACGGCAGCTCTGCCCCGCATTACTGTCAGACCGTCAAAATTATCGTTACGAACGGTAAAGTACGCGGCGTAGTACTCAATGGGCTTGTGAACCTTATACCAGCCGAGTCTTAACGCGGCTATCATATATGCCGCGGCGTGAGCTTTGGGGAACATATACTTTATCTTAAGACAGGAATCAATATACCACTGTGGCACATTATTCTCTTTAAACGCCTTGTAATGCTCCTCGTTAAAGAGTTTTGACGCGTTGCCCTTACGGGTAATCTCCATAATCTTAAATGCCATACTGGGCTCCAGACCTTTGTGAAGCAGGTACGTCATAATGGAGTCACGCGTTCCGATAACATCGGAAATTGTACATATGCCGTCTTTTATAAGCTCCTGAGCGTTGCCGAGCCATACGTCGGTTCCGTGTGACAGTCCCGAAATCTGGAGAAGGTCTGAGAATGTCTTGGGCTTAGCCTCAATAAGCATTCCTCTTACAAATCCCGTTCCGCACTCGGGTATTGAGAGAGTACCTGTCTCGCACTCGATATCTTCGGCTGTTACTCCCAGAGCCTTAGGCGAAGTGAACAGCGACATAACGTCGGGGTCGCTCATGCTGACGTTCATAACGGGAATTCCCGTGAATTCCTCAAGATAATGATAAATTGACGGAACATCATGCCCGAGCTCGTCGAGCTTTGTAATAGTATCGTGAATCGAATGGAAATCGAAATGAGTTGTTATATTATCGGAGTTTACGTCGTTCGCGGGATGCTGAACAGGACAGAAATCGTAGATTTCGTAGTCTCTCGGCACAACAACCATACCGCCCGGGTGCTGTCCTGTTGTGCGCTTGATGTCTGTACATCCGATAGCGAGACGGTTCTCCTCGGCTTTGTGGAAAACCTTTCCGTTTTCTTCGGCGAATTTGCGGACGAATCCAATCGCGGTTTTATCAGCGACGGTGGATATTGTACCCGCTTTGAATACGTGGTCTCTGCCGAAAAGCTCCTCTGTATATCGGTGAGCCTTTGACTGATACTCTCCGCTGAAGTTAAGGTCGATATCGGGAACCTTGTCTCCCTTGAAACCTAGGAAGGTTTCAAACGGTATTTCGTGTCCGTCACGGTCCATCGGAGCGCCGCACTCGGGACAATCCTTGGGAGGCATATCGAAGCCCGAACCGTATTCGCCGCGTTCAAAGAACTCGCTGTGCTTACACTTGGGACAAACATAGTGCGGACAAAGCGGATTAACCTCGGAAATACCCGACATTGTAGCGACGAACGACGAACCTACGCTTCCTCGTGAACCTACAAGGTAGCCGTGTGCCTCGCTGTCGGCTACAAGCTTCTGTGCTGTCATATAAAGTACGGAATAACCGTATGTGTTAATCGCGTTGAGTTCCTTTTTAAGTCTTGCCTCGACTATAGGCGGAAGCGGATCGCCGTAACGAGCTTTTGTGCGCTCCCAGGTAATCTGATTAAGCTGTTCTTCGGCACCCTCAATGAACGGAGGGAAGTTTCCGTCGGGAATCGGCTGAATATTCTCGATGCTGTCCGCAATCATATTGGTATTCTCAACAACTATCTCATACGCTTTTTTCTCGCCAAGATAGCTGAATTCTTCGAGCATTTCCTGTGTAGTGCGGTAATAAAGCGGAGCCTGCTGCTGCGCGTCGGCGTAACCCTGTCCCGCCTGTAAAATCATACGGAAGTCAGCGTCTGTCGGATCCATAAAATGAACGTCACAAGTAGCTACAACAGGAATATTGAGTTCTTCGCCGAGTTTTACAATCTGACGGTTCAAATCCTCAAGCTCAGCCTCGGATTTAAACATGCCGTTTCTGAGCATAAACGCGTTATTTGCGGCAGGCTGAATCTCAAGATAATCGTGGAACTTCGCGATTTTGCGTATTTCGTCCTTCGATTTTCCGCCTATTATAGCCCTCATAAGCTGCCCTGCCTCACAGGCAGAGCCGATTAGCAGTCCCTCCCTATGCTTAACAAGCTGAGATTTGGGGATTCTGGGCTTTTTATAAAAATAATCAAGATGACTGTAGGATATAAGCTTATAGAGATTTTTGAGTCCCGTGAGGTTTTTGACAAGAATAATCTGGTGATATGTCGGGAGTTTCTTGAAATCTCCGCCCTCTATCTTGGTGTTGATATCCTTAACGTCAAAAATCTTATAGTCTTCTTTAAGTCTGCGGCAAAGCTCAACGAAAATATTCGCGAGCATTTCCGCGTCATCTGTAGCTCTGTGGTGATTGAAATCACCCATACGCAGGTATTTTGCTACTGTATCAAGCTTACAGTTCTTTATATCCTTGAGAATAGAACGGCAGATAACAACGGTATCAACAGCGGTATAGTTATAAGGTACGCCCATATTCTCGCACGCAACACGGATAAAACCTGTATCAAACGAGGCGTTGTGCGCGACAAGAATGTTATCGCCCGCAAAGTCAAGGAACGCCTTTACGGCTTCCGACTGTGACGGAGCGTCTTTTACCATTGAGTCGGTAATACCTGTAAGCTCTGTAATTCTTTTCGGAATCGGCATTTCGGGATTCGCGAATGTCGAAAATGTGTCCGTTACAAGACCGTTCTCGATTTTAACCGCGCCGATTTCAGTGATTTTATCATTCTTTGCGGATAATCCTGTTGTTTCTATATCAAAACAGATAAACGTTCCGTCAAGACTGCCCGAAGCATTGCCCGAAACAGAATCGACAAGGTCGTCGATAAAGTAAGCTTCTGTTCCGTATAGAATCTTAATCTTCTGTTCGTCTTTATTATGTTTTTTTGCCGCCTTCATAGCGTCAGGGAAAGCCTGTGCCACACCGTGGTCGGTAATAGCGATAGCCGAATGCCCCCAGGATACTGCTCTGTTGATTAAATCACCTGCAGACGTCATTCCGTCCATCTGTGACATATTGGTATGCAGGTGAAGCTCAACACGCTTTTTGGGAGCTTTATCAACTACCTTTACCTTCTGAACAGTACCGATAGAACGAGCGTTAATTACCAGACCGCCCGCGTATTTATCAAACTCCACATCACCGTTAACAATGATTGAATCGCCGCTTTTAATCTTATCGACAATCGCTGTCTGATTAACAGGTCCGAAAACCTTAACCGTAATTGAGTTGGTATAATCGGTGATATCTATCGTGAAGATATTCTTGTCGCCTGTGCGGGTAACCTTTTTTGTAACCTGGATTACATCGCCCCAGACAGCGACCTTTCCCGAATCATACTCAACCTTATCTATTGGAATGAGCTTGCCGCGCAGCGACCTGCCGTAAAGCGGACGCGCTGTCTGCTTGATAATTTGAGGCTTGAGGAATTCGCCCTTGCGAACCTCAATCTCCTGCGTAACGTTATCCGCGCGTTTCTGCGCGCTCTCTTGAGATGAAGATTCTTCTTCTTCAATTATTTCGTTGAACTTTTCAAGGCTCTCTCGCTGAAGTTTCTTTTCGGTATTATGCTGGAACTCCTGATACTCCTCGCTGTCACCGTCAACCTCGGTAACGCCGCTGTATACAACGAAAATCGAAAAACCGAACTCTTCCAATACAAGCTTTGAAAGCTCAGCCTTGAACTTGACACTGTCAAGCAGCGCTTTTCCGCCGTTTTTGAGTGTAATATCAAGAACTTCACCGTCAAAACTCGTTTCACAATTGCCGAAAGTACCGTTAATTCTGGGGATTCTGATTTTCAGTTCCTCAACAAGCTCAGAGAAATAATCAGGTGTAAACAGCTCTTTCTTAAACGTGGGCTTAATCTCAGCTTTTACTAAAGCGAGCTTAGAGCGTTTAAGCGCGTTTTCAGCTTTATGTAAGTCCTGTCGCTTAACAAGCTCGTCTAGCTCCAGATAAATAACTGCGGTTCTGAGTGACACGTTAGTATCAATCTTTTTAACGCTTGAGTCAAGTATAGCGGGATTTATTAAATTTTCATCAATGAATTGTTTAAATACGTCCCTGAATTTTGTCATGTTAATTATCTTTTTCAATCTCTTCAATCAAAGCGTCAACAAGCTTATCCTCGGACACTTTGCAGAGAATTTCTCCCTTTTTAAATACCAATCCGTTACCGTCGCCGCCGGCAATGCCGTAGTCGGCTTCTCTCGCCTCTCCCGGACCGTTTACAACGCAGCCCATAACAGCTACTTTAATGTCTTTTTTGCAGTTCTTAAGGCGTTCCTGAACCTCGTTCGCGAGTGAAATAAGGTCAATCTTTGTTCTGCCGCAAGTAGGACAGGACACAAACTGAACACCGCCCTTTTCAATATCAAGTGCTTTAAGAATATCACGAGCAGCATAAATCTCACGGACAGGGTCCGCTGTCAGCGAAACTCTTATTGTGTCGCCTATGCCTCTGAGCAGCAATGAACCGATACCTGCTGACGACTTAATAAGCCCCATGCGTTCGGTACCAGCCTCTGTTACACCTAAGTGGAGCGGATAATCACACTTTTCGCTCGCGAGCTCATACGCCTTTATCATAGACGAAACAGTCGAACTCTTCATAGAAAGAACTATGTCCGTAAAATCAAACTTCTCAAGCAAAGAAGCGTGATAAAGCGCGCTTTCGACGAGAGCTTCGGGTGTAGGAGAACCGTATTTAGCGAGAATCTCCTTTTCAACAGAGCCGCTGTTCACACCTATTCTTATAGGAATATTATTAGCTTTGCACGCGTCGGCAACCGCCTTTACCCTATCGTCCGAGCCGATGTTGCCGGGATTGATTCTTATTTTGTCAATCCCCGCCGCTACGGCTTCGAGAGCAAGTCTGAAATCAAAATGAATATCAGCTACAAGCGGAGTGCTGACAGCCTCTTTAAGCGCGGGAATCAGCTTTACGGCGTCCTTATTGGGGATAGCCGCTCTGATAATATCACAGCCCGAGTCTTCAAGCGCTTTCGCCTGTTTTACGCTGTTTTCTATATCATCGGCAGGGATATTGAGCATAGACTGAACGGCTATGCGGTTTCCTCCGCCTATTTTTAATTTTCCGATTTGTACAATGTTTTTACTGCCCATAACGTCCTCCGTTATTTACCAAAAGGCAACAATTGCCAGATATCTTTGAATGTTATAACTACCATAAACGCCAGCAGCAACACAAGCCCTGCCGCGTTAACGTACTTCTCAACCTTACGCGGTATAGGTTTTCGGAAGATTGCTTCAATAAGCAGGAACAGGAAACGACCGCCATCAAGCGCCGGGAAGGGAAGCATATTGAAAATACCGAGGTTTACCGTGATTATCATCATTACATAAAGAATGTTGTTCACAGCGTCACCGAAGCCTGTCTTTAACCCTTCGGACGCAACCTGAGTTATAGCCGACGCTGCTCCGACAGGTCCTGAAATATCTTTGAATGAGAACTGTCCCTGAATTAATCCTATCAGCGATGCCCATACCATGCGGATTGTACTCACTGTCTGAGCACCTGTCTGCTCCATTACCGTGAG
>JAILPC010000206.1 GCA_024690465.1 Ruminococcus sp. | reverse complement strand
TCTGCCGTGGAACACACCGGGCGACTGCCGCTCTAAATCGGCACCCTCAACTGAATAAACTATACCTGAATAGTCTCATCCGCCACGAATACCAGACCGGTATCTATGGCGGATGTTTCTTTACCTCATTTGACGCTTACTATTAAACCCATTTCACATCAATATAGTCTAATGATAATGCAACTGCTGTTTCACTGAATTTCTTATTTATATAAGGATGTATTTCTACT
The DNA here is from genome assembly GCA_024690465.1 of Ruminococcus sp. Taxonomy (GTDB): domain Bacteria; phylum Bacillota; class Clostridia; order Oscillospirales; family Acutalibacteraceae; genus Ruminococcoides. Next base: position 6,257 of record JAILPC010000206.1, on the reverse strand, counting down.
AATAAATCTTTATCTGTTTCAATATTATGTACACTAAATTCATCGTCATCTAATTGACCAATTCTTATGCTTGTTAAATTTTCCGTTGTCTTATTCAACGCAACTATTCGGTATTCGTTTTGATTTGAATAATTCTTACGCTTATGGAATGCACATTCAATACAATTATCTAAGCTCTGCGGATCGCCTTTTATCTCGAAATAATGATCATCATACTGAACATAACCTGCCGCTCCAGTTATTCCTTGTTTTTTAAATTCCTTATCAATTTTGTCTATTGTTTTATAAGGGAATTCAAAGATAATAATACCATAATCATTACAGGGGTTTCCATTACACAATTCCTTAATATCCTCTTTAGAGATTGACATGTTATAGCATTTCTTCTTTTCATCCCATGATGTAAAAGTTTGCTTTATGTTGGGAGAATATGTACAAAAAAGGCATTGATCTCTATTGTGAGCCATATGCCCGTGATCTTTATCAAATATTTTTTCGCGTTCTTTCGTTATATTATTTTCAAGATAAACAATATGAAGTCGTGAATATGAACATTCATCAATGTCATATATCAAACTATTTGGGTTTGCTATAGCATTTTCTCTAAAGTATGATGCCAATGTAAAATGAAAAAAGCCTTCATCTATAATTGATTTTATATGTTCTTTGCGCGTTATTTTTAAAAGTATAATAGGTTTATTGCTATACAAATTTACCTCCTAAAATATTTTTTAACCTTTTCCATATAAGTGTTTCGTTATACTATTTAATTTTTGAGTTTTTTATAGAATTGTTATCTCCTATATTGATGCTATTATCGTTAAATATAAATACTATCTTATCAGAAATTGCTTTCATTTCATCTGCCGACTTATTAGAAGTATCAATATCCAATTCATCAAGAACCCCAAATTCTTTTTCTAAAAAAAGTAAAGCTTCAAGTAGTTTATTCTCAACAATTGAAACAATATTATTCAAGTGAAACGAATTGCCTATAACATTTGCAGATATTATTCTCATATATGGGTTTCCGTTGTATTTTGTTATTATTGGAAAGGTATCTGCGTCGATTGGTTTACCAAACCTACTATTACTCTTCTCAAATTCTTCTATCATTCTAATTATTGTGCAGATGCTTTCTGTAATATATATACTAAGCAAAACCTCTGCGCTATTATCAGGCATTTTGCCAATAGGTATAGACGCATTTGTATATTTCATTCTTCCTATAATAAATGTACCCACTAAGCTCCCTCTATGCACACGATATACGGGAAGGTCATCCACAGAAGAATAACCTGTTAGTTCATTATTAATCCATTGTTTTATATCGTCATTTTGAAACTCATCAAAAAGCACTTTTGCACGCTTCAATGCTGTATGGATGTCAATATCTCCATTTGCTAAATCTCTTATAATTTTACTTTTAGCCATAAAACAACCCCTCAATCCACTTAACAATTTCTTTCCAAAAAGAGAAGAGAAACAGAAAACCTACTACTAACCCTGCAATACCACTTACAATCAACCCTGTAATTATAGGATGCTTATTGGCAAACGTAGTTTTCTCCTCATTAATACTGGTTTTGGTTCCATTAATGTCTGTATCTCTAATTTGATTATTATTTCCAATATGAATGCTGTTGTCTATATACGTTACTTCTGCTTTTTCAATTTTTTTCTGTTTAGATGAATTATCAATGCATGTGTGAGAATCTGTTTTCATTTTAATATCAACAATAACCTTTTTGCACTTATTGTACAAAGGGATATACTCCACTTCATTTGGTAAATCTTTTATGTTCAATTCATAGTACTCTAATAAATCATTAAAAAGCTTTAGCACATCTTCGTCCGAGGCATCCCAACAAAACGCTTCCAAAGATTTCCCTTTTGACAAACCAAATTTTTTACACAAAGGAACTCCTATGCTCTCTTGTGTAAATCTATCAAAGCCCTCTGTGCTAAAATCGAGAACATATCCTCTTCTATTAAACAAATGAAAAAAGCATTCTTTTTGTGTTTGATTCATTCTTTCACCTCGTTTTAGCCTTCCACATAACAGCATAATATCGTCAAACTAATTACTCTAATCATAATTGTCCGCCCACAACTCACATTGGCTCATTACGGTGCTGACAGCATCCTCCATTCCCTCAGGAGGATAACGATGTTCTTTTAGCAGCTTGCGTATCATCATTCGCATTTTTGCTCTTGCACTGTCACGTTTTTGCCAATCTATTGTGCGGTTCTTGCGAAGTTTTTCGGCAAGTTCTTTGGTGATAGCAATTAACTCCTCGTTTTCGTAAAAATCCTTAATAGCTTGCGGTTTTGTGAGAGCGTCATAGAACGCTAACTCATCCGCGGTTAATCCTAGTTCTTCTCCTGCTTCTTTTGCTTCACGGATTTGTTTTGCCAGGTTAAGCATTTCCTGAATTACTTCTTCATTTGTGAGCATTCCGTTCAAATAACGATTCATTGCACTTTGAATAATCTCACTAAACTTCTCAGCCTTAACAATATTCGTGTGCTTATAAATCTTAACCTGCTCAGCGATCAATCGTTTGAGTAATTCAACCGCAAGATTCTTTTCTTTCATCTTTGAGATTTCTTCGAGGAATTTTGGATCGAAAATTGAAAACTCTTGCTCTTTATCCGAGAAAAGATTTATTACACCATCGCTCTTAATGCTTTGTTTTAGCAACTCATTTATTTTTGCGTTGATTTCGGGAAGTGACAGTTTTTTGTTATCGCCCTGGTTTTGAATACGTATAATCAATACACGTACTGCTTCAAAAAACGCTGCCTCTTCTCTCTCTTTCCCTTTTGCAATAGATGAACACAAAGACAATGCCTGTTTTAACAGCAGAGCTTCTTTAATGTAACTATCTTTATCATCTTCACGGCTTATATCCAACAGGAAGTTAACAGCTCCGGTAATTGTTCGTCCTGCCGTTAACTCGTTACCACCAAAGAACGCGGAATAGTTATATCCATGAAGAAGGTCTCGGCAAACAGTCAACTTCTCTACAAATTTTGGATATGCAACCTGAGCAATATCCGTATTGCCATAATTCTTACGGTCACGGACAGTGTAATCGTTCATTGCTTGTTTTAAAGCAGAAGCGATACCGATATAGTCGACAACCAGTCCGCCCTCTTTGTCACGGAACACGCGGTTGACACGGGCGATTGCCTGCATAAGATTATAACCCGCCATCGGCTTGTAAACATACATTGTCGCAAGAGAAGGCACATCAAAACCTGTCAGCCACATATCAACAACAATCGCTATTTTTAACGGGCTGTTGTTGTCCTTGAATTTCTTTGCCAGTTCTTCCTTGTGGCGTTTGCTTCCAACTATCTCATGCCATTCCTCGGGATCTTTATTAGAGCCAGTCATAACAACAGCTACTTTTTCCGTCCAAGAAGGACGCACTTCAAGAATTCGCTTGTAAATCTTCATAGCGATTGCTCTCGAATAGGCAACAATCATTGCCTTACCTGTCAAGAGATTCTCACGGTAGTTTTCGTAATGATCGAGAATATCATCTACAAGTGATTTTATTGTATCGTCGTGACCGAGAATAGCTTCCATTTGTCCCAACTCACGTTTGCTCTTTTCGATAACATCTGGTGCAGCATTCTGGGACATAATGTCATATTCGGTATCAATCAGGCGCAACGTTGTTTCGTCGAGTTTAAGCTTCATTACACGACTCTCATAATAAACAGGTCGTGTTGCTCCATCCTCAACGGCTTGAGTCATATCGTAAATATCTATGTAGTTACCAAATACTTCCCTGGTGTTTCTATCCTCAGTAGCAATAGGCGTACCAGTAAATCCAATATAGGTTGCGTTCGGGAGCGTGTCACGAATTATACGTGCTGTACCGATAACTCGTTTTGCAACAAGTTCGCCGTCCTCGTTTTTGGTCATTTTAATTTTTTCGGAAAGACCATATTGTCCTCTGTGAGCCTCATCAGCCATAACTACAATGTTTCTGCGTGTAGATAATGGCTCGTCCGACTCTTCAAACTTCTGCATGGTAGTAAATATGATTCCGTTAGCTTTTTTACCTTCAAGGAGAGTTTTAAGATGTTCACGACTTTCTGCGTGAACAGGTTGCTGCCGCAAAAAATCCTTGCACTTGGCAAATTGAGAATACAGTTGGTCATCAAGGTCATTTCTATCAGTGATAACAACAATGGTCGGACTTTCAAGCTCAGATTGAAGCAAATGAGCATAGAACACCATAGACAGCGATTTACCGCTGCCCTGCGTATGCCAGAACACACCGCCCTTACCGTCGGTAACAGTCGCTTTCTTTGTGGATTCGACCGCTTTGCGTACGGCAAAATACTGATGATAACCTGCTAATATTTTATACTGATTCAAGCCCTCGTTGGAAAACAGAATAAAGTTTTTCAGAATATCGAGCAGGCGCTCCTTTTGGAATATGCCTTCAAAGAAGGTATCAAATTGAGCATACTGCGTGTTCTCATAACTGCCGTCCTTTGTTTTCCACTCCATAAAGCGATCTTCGCCTGAGGTAATTGTGCCCGCACGATTCTCGGACAAGTCGGACATTACACAAATAGCGTTATAAATAAACATCGACGGAATGGCGTGCATATAGTTGCGAATTTGCGTGTAAGCTTCGGAAGCGTCGGTTTCCTCACGGGAGGGGGATTTCAGCTCCATCAGAACCACAGGCAAGCCATTGATAAACAGCAGTACATCGGGACGCTTTTCTTCATTCTCGACAAACGTCCATTGATTAGCCACAACAAAGGAGTTGTTATCCGTGTTCTGATAATCAATAAGATAACAAAGAGCGGAGCGCTCCTCTCCCTTTTCGTGATAGCGCACCTCTACGCCGTTTTGCAGATAATCCATAAACACGGCATTCTTCTGCACCAATTCGCCGTTCTCTTTAAAAATATTAGATAAAAAATCTATTCTGAAATTTGTGCAAAAAAAATCTTGTATCTGATAGGCGTAAAACCCAAGCAGATACAAGATGATTAAACTGAAACATAAAAGCAATTTTCAAATTATTCTTTCAATTACAAGATTTTTTCGCATTACAACATAGAAACCAGTATGAGGAAGTACAGGTAAATAGATTAACATAAAGCAGAACGAGCAGCATTAATTTCACTTTGAGACAATATTGACTCATTCTCACGGACATACAATGCTATTCTTTCTTCTAAACATCTCCAATCTTCAACTGTAGGTCTTTCATCATCTGATATAATTCTACGTTTAGCGTTTGTGAATTCTGATAATTCTTTCTCCATTTCCTCATTAAATGTCATGATAAACCACCAATCTAATTCTTAAATAAACAAAACAACTAAGATATTATACAGTATAAATAACAATTTGTCAATCGTTATTGTTCGTTATTTGAAATTTAAAATCCATCTAAATTTCTGGAATACGGATAAATTTCTGTCCAATCAACAACTGTATAAGGATCTTCTACGATTGATAATTCATCTTGATCAGGACGTCGAGCCAAAAGATTATTAGGATAATTATAAAGTATTAAATTACTAATTCCTTTCTTTGATGCAGAAGTACCATCTAGAACAAGTTCAGCAAATGCCTTTCCTGATTTGCAATACGAATCGACTGTGTAAATTTCACATATCCACACAAATCTAGGCATTCTAAGATTTGAATAATAAGCAGCCATAAACGGACAATCTTTAGCAAAAGTTTCAACTCTAAACCTTTTATAATTCTTTGACGAAGCAAGAAAAAGTCTTACAACTATATTCTTTTCATTGTTTATGTAGTCTTTTGCTCGATTAAAGATTCCTAGTTTTTTATCCTCAAGTATCATAATAGAAATATCATATGCATCAGCTGCTTCCAAAAACATTCGCTTGTATAAAGGAACAGATATATTAGTTACATCCATATCGGAATACAACGATAACTTGTCAAAATTTCGAAGCTGATAAGGAAACTGATTATCATCAATAACAACATATTCATCATAAAAATCTGATGAATTAATAATTGCTAGTTCAGATTCAAAACTATTGCCAATATACTTTTTTTGTGAAAATGCCCTTGCATAATTGAGTTTATTTGAATGTCCAACGCAAAGCAAAGAATGCCCTTGTCCTCGACCTTTGGGTTCAACATTTACGGCGACCGGAATACCAGACGCTATATAATAATGAAGTATTCTTTTTAAATGGTCGCTTTGTTGGATTGAAGAAATCTCATCTTTCGG
>JAILPC010000186.1 GCA_024690465.1 Ruminococcus sp. | reverse complement strand
GGGACTCGCCGCTATAGTTCTCGGTCTTATAATAATACTGCGTAAGCCAAAACGCTTTCATATGGACAGGCGCGACGGCTTTGCGGCTACAGCTTTATCGTGGATAGTACTGTCGTCCGTAGGCGCTGTTCCGCTTTGCGTAAGCGGTTCGATACCTCATTATATCGACGCGCTGTTCGAGTCCGTTTCTGGCTTTACAACAACAGGTTCAACCATCCTCACCGATATCGAAGCGCTCGACAAATGTATGCTGTTCTGGCGTGCGTTCAGCCACTTCCTCGGCGGTATGGGCGTTATCGTATTCCTGCTTGCTCTCATTCCGAGACTCGGCGGAAACGCGGGTATCAACCTGATGAAGGCTGAGTCAACAGGACCTGACGTTGATAAAACAATGCCGAGGCTTCGAACATACGCATTAATTCTTTATTCGATATATTGCGGACTCACCTTTATCGAGGCTATTTTGCTAAGAGCGGGCGGAATGTACTGGTTTGATTCTGTCACCACGGCGTTCGCTACAGCGGGTACGGGTGGTTTCGCCTCATATAACTCGTCAATAGGCTACTTTAACAGCTATTATCTCCAGACTGTTGTAGCGGTGTTTATGATGCTGTTCGGCGTAAACTTCTATGTTTACATTTTGATTATTTCAAGGAAATTAAAACAAATCCTCAAACTCGAAGAGCTTTGGATGTATTTAGGAATCGTAGTATTCGCAACAATTGTAGTTGCCGCGAATATTTACCAGATTTATCACAATTTCTTTGACAGCTTCCACCAGAGTTTCTTCTATGTAAACTCTATGCTTTCCAGTACGGGTTTCGCGATTACCGACACCGACAAGTGGCCTGCGTTATCAAAGCTAATGATATGCGTTCTGACCTGCATAGGCGCGTGCGCGGGAAGTACGGGCGGCGGTTTCAAGGTAAGCCGTGTGCTTATTCTCGCCAAGGAAGCGCGCAAGGAATTCAGGCTAATTATTCATCCGCGTATTGTTGAGAACGTAAGGATGAACGGCAAAAAAGTTTCCCACAGCGTTACACGCAACGTAAGTGTTTATCTGATAATCTACATGATTACGATTATCGTTACAACCGTATTAATTTCTTTAAACGGATTTGATTTCACAACAAACGTGACCAGTGTTCTAGCCACATTGAACAATACAGGTCCTGGTTTATCGATGGTTGGTTCGGCAGGTAACTACGCGCAGTTTAATTTGTTTTCAAAGATTGTGTTCTGCTTCAATATGATTGCGGGACGTCTTGAGTTATATCCGCTGCTCATACTCTTTATGCCCAGAGCATGGAAAAAGAACTAACCCCGAATTTTTAACTGTGTTTAATAAAAATCATCTCACGGGCAATAATACCTGTGAGGTGTTTTTATGTCAGAAAAAGTACTTGATTTCAGAGAATTTGATGTCCCGAAACAATACGGCTTCGGAACAAAACTGTTTTTTCTTTATTTTTTGAATGTTGCCGACTGGTATTGCACACAGGTTTTGATTGATACAGGATATTTTCACGAGGCAAATCCTCTCATGTCCTGGATTATGACGTATCCGATTGTCGGTTTTTTCGTCAAATGTATCCTTCCGCTGGCTCTCAGTATCCTTATATGGCTTTTCTTCAAAGCGTTCAAGCTGGAGCAGAATAAACTTACCAACTTTATTATTTACAGCGGAGTGGTAATCTACAGCGTCGTTATTCTGATTCACATTATCAATTTCATTATGCTTTATACAGTATAAGCAATAAAAGGGAGGTGAGGCTGTGCCTGTTTTAAGCGTTCATAATCTTTCAAAAAGCTTTGTCGAGCAAAAGCTTTTCGAGAACGTCAGCTTTGATATCGAAAAAGGAGATAAGGTTGGATTTATAGGTGCGAACGGCGTGGGGAAAACTACGCTTTTTCGTGTGATTAACGGAGAGATAACGCCCGACGACGGCAGCGTGTTTACCTCGGGCGATATCAATATCGGATATATGCAGCAGCACGCCTGTACTCACCCCGAGCGTTCCGTATATGACGAGCTGATTTCGGTTTTTGATTATCTTATTGATATGGAGCGCGAGATTAACTCCGTAAACGCGTTAGTCGCAAGCTCGGCAACGACGGAAAATATCGACAAACAGACCGCGCTGATTGAGAGCTTTGAGAATCTCGGCGGTCTTACATACAAAAGCCGTACGCGTTCGGCGCTTATCGGCTTCGGATTTGAGGAGAAACAATTTGATATGCCCACGGGAAAGCTTTCGGGAGGACAGCGTTCAAAGCTCAGCCTTTTAAAGCTTCTTCTCTCGCGCTCAAATTTCCTGCTTCTCGACGAACCCACAAATCACCTTGATATCAGCTCAGTCAACTGGCTTGAGAACTTTATAAAAGCGTTCAAGGGCTCTATGCTGATTATCAGTCATGACCGTTATTTCCTCGATAAGGTAACTAACAAAACGATTGAGCTTGAGCATCATTCCACAATGATGTACAAGGGCAACTACACTGAGTTCAAAAAGAAAAAGCAGGCGTTTGAAGAAAGCCTCAGAAACAAATACGAAAATGATTTAAAAGAGATTAAGCGGATTGAGGGAATTGTCGAACAGCAGAAGCGTTGGGGAAGAGAGCGCAACTTTATCACAGCCGCGAGCAAGCAGAAGCAGGCAGACAAGATAAAAGCACAGCTTGCAGCGCCCGAAAGAGAGCTTGAAACCGTCCGTATGCGCCTTGAGCCAAAGCGCGTCAGCGGAAATGATGTGCTTATCGCAACCAATCTCAGCAAGTCCTTCGGCGAAAAGCGGCTCTTTCAGAATGTTGATTTCCATATCCGCAAGGGTGAAAAGGTGTTTATCCTCGGCGACAACGGCTGCGGCAAAACTACGCTTTTTAAAATGCTGATGGGCAAAATGAGCTTTGACAGCGGTTTTTACGAATACGGCGCTCAGGTTGATATCGGATATTTTGACCAGATGCAGAGCAATCTTGATTTGAACAAATCCGCGCTGGATGAAATCTGGGATACTTTTCCCGATATGACCGAAACACGTGTCCGTACATATCTCGGCAGTTTTTTGTTCAAGGGCGATGATGTGTTTAAGCCGCTAAGTCAAATGAGCGGAGGCGAGAGAGCGAGAGTAAGCCTGTTGAAGCTTATGCTGGGCGGTTCAAATCTGCTTCTTTTAGACGAGCCGACGAATCACCTCGACGCTTCCTCACGCGAACAGCTTGAAAAGACCTTGTCAGATTATGAGGGCACGATGCTTATCATCAGCCACGACCGATATTTTATCAACAAGTTAGCCGACAGAATTCTTGTTTTGACGAAGAACGGAATGGTTCAATATCTCGGCAACTACGATTATTACGCCGAAAAGGTTATCGAGGTTGAAAAGGCGTTTTCGGAACAAAAGCAGCGGCTCGAAAAGAAACCCAACGCATATGAGCTTGAAAAGCAGCAGAGGGCAAAGGAGCGCAAGCGCCTCAATGATATAAGCAAAATCGAGGACACAATCAACACCCTTGACGCAGAAATTGATGAGCTGAACAAGCTGCTTGCGAGTGATGAGGTTATCTCTGATTATGAAAAACTGCTGGAGCTTACGTCAGAGCTCGAAAACAAACAAAAAGAACTTGAGTCGGCATATGAACAATGGGATAATTTAAATAATTAACGGAGCGGCTCAAAAGTCAAAAGAGCTACTCCGTATTTTTTTCTTATTAATCCGTTGGAAAGTGGTAAGTGATAAGTGGAAAGAAATCTAAATAAACTAATAGTAAAAAACAACCTATAATTCATCATATAATTATCGTTGGTTTATTGTTTGTTTTCTTGAAAACTGCTTACCACTTGGGGCCGGCTCAAAACTCGTTTTGAGCCGGACTCTTTTTTTGGTCTGCCCGACTGGATTCGAACCAGCGGTCTACAGAGTCGGAGTCTGTTGCATTATCCAACTGTGCTACGGGCAGTTACTGACAAAATAATAACATATTTTTTTATGTTTTTCAATTGCTTGAAAAAAATTAATACCTGTGTTAGAATATCGTTAATGATTTCGGAGGTGGTTTTATGGCGAAACTTATGGAGGAAGCGATAAAAAAGACGTTTATGGATTTGCTCAACAGAAAGCCAATCAATAAAATCACCGTCAAGGAAATTGTCGCCGAGTGCGGAATAAACAGGAATTCCTTTTATTATCATTTCAACGACCTGCCCAACCTTATCGAAGTGATTCTTACAGAGGAAGCCGAAAGATTTGTCAGCCTTCATAATCAGTCCGACTCAATCTACAACCACCTGCTTGACGCGGTTGATTTCGCTATCGAAAACAAAACCGCCGTGTATCATATTTATAACTCCGCGAACCGTGAAATGTTCGAACGGTATCTCGACAAAATCACGGAAAAAACCGTATCGGATTTCTTTGATATTTCAACAGAGGGACGAAATATTTCCGATGAGGATAAGGAAGCGCTTGTGCTTTATTACAGATGTCTGCTGGTGGGTTTCGTCATAAACTGGCTCGGCACGGGAATGACATACGACCTACGCCAGAAACTCCAGCGTATATGCGAGCTTTTCGACGGCGCTATGAACACAGCGTTAGACAGATGTGAGCGTGAATAACTGTTAGACAAACCTTTAATCGTGCCTAAATTTTAGGCACGATTTTCTTTTCGTCTGTTTATGTAGATTATTGTCAAGTATATAATTATTTATATATGAACTAATCAGATTTGAAGGGGATGACTAAGGTGAAATTCGCTAAAGCGGTTGTAAAAAGCCGCGTTCTGATTCTGATTGTTGCTGTTATCCTTATTGTGCCGGCGATTCTCGGTATGGTGTTTACGCGTGTTAATTATGACTTGCTGAATTACCTGCCCGAAGACCTCGACACAGTCAAAGGTCAGCATTACCTGATGGACGAATTCGGCAAGGGCGCGTTCTCTTTCTTGATTATCGAGGACATGGACAACAAGGACGTTGTCAAAATCGAGGACAAGATAAAAAAGGTTAATCATGTTGATACTGTCCTATGGTATGCCGACGTCGCGGATTTATCCGTCCCGATAGAAATGCTGCCCAAGAAGGTTTATGACGCTTTCAATACAGACAACGCTACATTGATGGCGATATTCTTTGATTCGGGTACATCATCTGACGAAACGATAAACGCGATTACCGAAATCCGCGGTATTATTAACGAACAGTGCTTCCTGTCGGGTATGTCCGCGATGGTTGCCGATATGCGTGACCTTGCTGAAAATGAGGAAGCGATTTACGTAGCTATCGCCGTTGTGCTGGCTGTCGCCGTAATGATGCTGTTTCTGGATAACTTTATTATCCCGTTCGCTTTTCTCGCGAGTATCGGAATTTCAATCCTGTTCAATATGGGCACCAACTACTTTATGGGCGAGATTTCATACATTACCAAGGCACTTGCCGCTGTGCTCCAGCTCGCTGTTACTATGGATTACTCAATCTTCCTGTGGCACAGTTACGAGGAGCAGAAGCTTCTTAACTCCGACCATAAAAACGCTATGGCTGTCGCGATAAAAGAGACGGTTCGTTCGGTTCTGGGAAGCTCAATAACCACAATAGCGGGCTTTATAGCTTTATGCTTTATGAGTTTTTCGCTCGGGCGCGACCTCGGTATCGTAATGGCAAAAGGCGTTATGCTCGGCGTGCTCAGCTGCGTAACAATACTTCCCGCAATCATTCTTGTTCTTGACAAACCGCTGAGCAAAACGATGCACCGCTCGTTGATACCCGATACCAAGAAGTTCGCAAAGGGTATCGTAAAAATCTTTCCCGTATTCCTTATACTCTTTGTTCTGATTATCGCTCCCGCGCTTTACGGTTACGGTCAGACCAACAACGAGGTTTACTATAATTTCTCACAGAGTTTGCCCGCCGATATGGACAACGTTATAGCTAACACGAAGCTGGAGGAGGATTTCGGCGTCGGTACAACCCATATGGCGCTGATAAACTCCAAGCTTGATAACAAGGACGTTCACAATATGCTTTCCGAAATGGAGAAGGTAAAGGGTGTTAAATATGTTCTCGGTTTAGAGAGCCTTATC
>JAILPC010000017.1 GCA_024690465.1 Ruminococcus sp. | reverse complement strand
AATTGTCGCTTACGTGCTCTTCATTTCTTATCTTGCAAAAGCAACCAGAATGCTTGCGTAATCAATTTGTATCATACGACAGATTTCTCAGCCCCGCGGTTTTGCCGCGGGGTTAATTTTTTGCAAATAAAACTTTATAATTTTGTAATGGTTATTGCGGTTTTATGAGATTAATGGTATATTTATAATGTATAACGCGGTATGGCAAAAGGTTGTTTGCCTCAGCAAAGCGCAATAAAATTATTTAACAATTAAAATATTCATAAAGGAGAAAAAAGTTATGACAATTACAAAGAAAAAAGACGGAACAAAGCTCACAATCGTTCCGGAAGGCAGAATTGACTCAACTAACTCTCAGGAGTTTGAGAACGAGGCAAAGTCTGAGCTCGACGGAGTTTCGGAGCTTGTGCTTGACTTTGAAAAGATTAATTATATCTCGTCCGCGGGATTGAGAGTTCTGCTTTCACTTCAAAAGATTATGAACAAGCAGGGGTCAATGACTCTCAAAAACGTCAACGACACAGTAAACGATATCTTTGAAGTAACAGGTTTTTCGGAAGTATTGAATATTCAGTGAGGAATAATATGACTATTATTGAAATGCTTGAAGGTTATACAAAAGAAAAACCTAATACTTCAATACTTTATGACGAAGCTCACACAAAGGGCATAACCTACGCTCAGCTCGACGATATGAGCGGACGTGTTTACGCTTATCTCAAAAAGCAGGGGATAGGCAGGGAGGATTTTGTGCTGATTAATCTTCCGCGCGGCATTATCCCGATTGTCGCGATGATAGGCATATGGAAGGCGGGCGCCGCGTGGGCTCTTGTTGAGGATACCTACGCTCCCGACCGTATCGTATATATCCGCGAGGACTGCGGCTGCAAGGCGGAGCTTTGCTCCGATAACTGGGACGAGGTTATGAGCACGGATCCGCTGAGCGGTCACGAAGAAACGGACGACCACGACGCTGCTTACGCCATCTACACCTCGGGCACAACGGGCAATCCCAAGGGCGTACTCCACGAGTACGGCAATTTGACAAGAGCTGTTGACTCAATCCTTGTTGACGGAGAAAACCCGTTCACAAACAAGGAAAGGGTAGCTCTGCTCGCGCCTATGAACTTTGTCGCTTCCGTTATGGTTATTCTTAAGCTGCTGAGTGTCTGCGGCTCAAAGCTTTTTGTAGCGAGCTACGCTACAATCAAAAACCCGATGAAGCTTAAGAGGTTCTTTGTCGAAAAGCGAATCAGCGTTACATTTCTTACGCCGTCCTACGTTCGTATGCTCGGCAACCAGACGGGACCTTTCCTGCGTCTGCTCGTTGTAGGCAGCGAGCCCGCGAATAATCTGTACAATAAAAATCTTGACCTTATAAACATCTACGCGGCGTCCGAGAGCGGCTTCGCTGTAGGCGTTTTCAGAATTGACAAGGCTTATGATACCTGCCCGATAGGCAAGCCGCAGATTGATACAAAAATCACCCTGGTCGACGAGGACGGCAACGAAGTTGCTGACGGCGAAACAGGCGAGCTGTGCTTCGAGAATCCCTATGTGCGCGGTTACATCAATCTTCCCGAGGAAACCGAAAAGGCGTTTGTTGACGGCGTTTACCACACAGGCGACCTTTCAAGAAAGAACCCCGACGGCAACTATGTTCTGCTAGGGCGTTCGAATGATATGATCAAGATTAACGGCAACCGTATTGAGCCTGCCGAGATTGAAGCGTCCGTCAAGCAGGTGCTCGGAATTGACTGGGCAGCGGCGCGCGGTTTTGAGGAACACGGCAAGAGCTTCCTTTGCGCCTATTACACCGCCGACGTTGAGGTCGATAACGACAGAATGCGCGAGGAGCTTTCAAAGCGCCTGCCGTACTATATGATTCCCGCTTATTACATCAAGATAGACAAGGTACCGCTCAAGCCCAACGGAAAGATGGACAGAAAGGCTCTGCCCGAACCCGATACAAAGGGCTTTAAAACAGAGTACGCCGCGCCGACAAACGAGAATGAGGAAAAGCTCTGTGCCGCTATGGAAAAGGTGCTCGGACTTGAACAGGTCGGTATTCACGACGACTTTTATGAGCTTGGCGGCGACTCGCTCACATCAATCAAGCTGATTGTCGAGAGCGGTTTGCAGGGGCTAAACGCGGGTGAGATTTTCCGCGGAAGAACTCCCGAAAAAATCGCCGCGCTCTATGAGGAGATTCACAGGAATGACGACGGCGAAACTCCCGAAGCGAAGAACGCCAGAGCCTTAAAGCGCGCTCATCCGCTTACTACCGAGCAGCTTTATATGGTTGACTATCAGCTCTACACTCCCAAGTCAACTATGTACAACCTTTTCTCAATGCTCAAGGTTGACAAGGAGCTGTTCGATATGCAGAAGCTCGCCGACGCTATGCAAACGGCGATAAAGAGTCACCCCGCTATTCTGACAACGTTCAGCTTTAACGACGACGGCGATATCGTGCAGAAGTATTCGCCCGAAACATTAAAGGATATAATCGTAGAGGAAACCACAGAGTTTGAATTTGACTGTATGAAGGATACGCTCGTCCAGCCGTTCAAGATTATCGGCGGAAGCCTATATCGATGCCGTATGTTTGAGACCGAGAAAAACGGCTATATCTTCTTTGATGTTCATCATACATTGTTTGACGGCACCTCGCTCAAGCTGTTCATGGGCGACGTGGGCAAGCTGTATATGGGTATGATGCCCGAGCCCGACTACTATTATCTTATTCTCCAAAACCGTGAGAAAGCCGAGAAAACCGACTTCTACGAGGAGAGTAAGCGTTACTTTGAAGAAACCTACGACAACATTGAGTGGTCAAGCTATCCTCAGACAGATCACGAGTCACGCGAGAACGAAATGGGTGAGATTTTTGCCCCTATCGGTATCGAGCAGGCTCAGATGAAAGAAATGGAAAGGCAGTACAGAATCAGCCGCAACGAGTTCTTTATTACCGTTGCCGCGCTCGCTATTGCCGTATACAACAATAAAGACAACATAAAACTATCGTGGATTTACAACGGACGTGAGGATATGCTGAGTATGTCCTCTGTCGGACTTTTGTTCCGTGATTTGCCCGTGGGAATTCAGTTTACCAAGGAAATGACGCTCAGAGACGCGTTCCACAGTGTTCACGAGCAGGTTCAGAAGGGTATAGAGCACAGCTGTTATCCCTATGTTGAAAAGGACAGACAGGTTGTAAACGATGATACAGCGTATCTGCTGTATCAGCAGGATATCCGTGATATGGGCGGGCTGGAAGAACTGGATGTTGATACTGTTGAAATCCGCCAGAACCAGGCAGCGTCCCAGACTATACTCGATATGGAAATCCTCGACGGTTCAGACGGGCTCGTGCTTATGATTGACTACGCCGCGAGCCGCTATGAAGACAGCAGCATGGAACGCTTCCGCGATATATTTGTTATAACGGCTCAGGCTCTTGCCGCACAGACATCTCAGGAGGATGTTACGATAGGCGAGCTCAGAAATAAGCTGACCGACAAAAAGCATTTCTTTGAAGCTGTTAAAAGTATTTTCAGGAGAAAACGATGAGTACTTCCGTTGCCGAAATCCGCGCGAGCTACGGTGAAAACAGAATAATAAGCGGAGATTTTGACGAGAGTCTGTCTGTTAAATGCTCCTGCGGCACTTTTGTGGGCAAGCGAAGCGGCGACGTTCTCTCGTTTTGCGGTGTTCCTTACGCAAAGCCGCCCATTGGTGAGCTGAGGTGGAAACGTCCGCGTCCGATTGAATTCAGCGACGCGGTTTATGAAGCTCTGTATAACGGCAAAACTCCCGTCCAGACCGAGATTGACAGCGAGCGGGCTTCGTTTTATCCTCAGGGCGAGGATTGTCTGTATCTGAATATATGGACAAATACAGCCTGCGCCGATAAGGATAAAACCGTTATGGTGTTCTTTCACGGCGGTTCCTACGGTTGGGGCGGCACAGCCGACCCGCTGTATAACGGGGAGGCTTTTGTAAAAACCAATCCCGACGTTATTCTTGTTACTGTCGGTTACCGTGTAGGGCTTTTGGGCTTTGTGGATTTCAGCGAGGTTAAGGGGGGAGATGAATTCCCCGATTCCTCCAACCTGGGCATACTCGACCAGATTGAATCTCTGAGATGGGTTAAAAATAACATCGGCGCTTTCGGCGGAAATCCCGACAACGTTACAATATTCGGCGAGTCCGCGGGAGGCGGCAGCGTTTCACTGCTCCCGATTATAGATGAAGCAAAAGGTCTTTTCAGACGTGTCATAGCTCAGAGCGGCTCAGTCGCGCTCACGTTCTCAAAGAAAGAGTGCGCGGGTTATACCCGCAAGCTGTTTAAAGGCAGCGGCGCAAAGGATATGAGCGACCTGATGAAGCTCAGCGAGGACGAGATTATAGAGCTCAACAAGCGCCTTAATCTCGACAACAACTTCCCTCAGCGCGACGGAAAGCTGATACCTCTCAACCCGTACGAAGCGTACAGTAGCGGCAAGACAGCGGACGTTGATTTTCTCATCGGCACAAACAAAAACGAGCTCAACTACTGGATAGGCGAGCTCGGCGGTATCGTGCCTTTCCGCTTCGGTATTCCCGTAAAGTTTGAGAATGATATAAAAAATCTTTCCAAAACCGATAAAAGGCGCATATCCAAGTTTATGAGCGGGCTCAAAGGCCACAGTATGTGGAAAATTGCCGAGTTCTATAACGAGGTGATGTTCCGTCTGCCCGCGCTTAACCAGGCGGAGCTTCACAACAAAAACGGCGGCAAGGTGTTTATGTACTATTTCACGGAGCCGTCTGCCATAAAATACCGTGGCGCGTGTCACGCGGTTGAGCTTGCCTATGTTTTCGGCAATACAAACGAAACGATATACACGGGAAGTCCCGCGAACAAAAAACTTTCACACGCTGTTATGAATATGTGGGCGAACTTCGCCCGCTGCGGCAATCCCTCGATTGATAAGCTTACGTGGGAGCGGTACGACACAGCCACCCGCGCGACAATGATGATTTCAAAGCGTCCGCATATTCAGTATGATATATTAAAAAAACACAGAAAGCTCCTCAATCCGCTTATCAGGCATATGATAAACGCTTCATACACCGAGCTTGATTTCAACGTGCCGTTTGTGTATAAATCGGCGGCAAAGGTCTTTGGAGTTGCGGCTTTCACTGCCGCGGCGGCATTGATTATCAGAAAAATTGTAAAGGATTAATGCTTATGAAAGAATTAGCTATCACAGCGGTAATTGAAAACATCGAACAGGTCACCGACTTTATCAACAGTGAGCTCGAGCGGTACGGCTGTTCTTTAAAAGTCGAGATGCAGATTGACGTGGCGATAGACGAGATTTTCGGCAACATCTGCCGCTACGCCTACAGTCCCGACACAGGCGAGGCTGCCGTAAGACTTGTTGTCGAAAATGAACCGCTCTGCGCGGTAATCAGCTTTATCGACCGCGGAAAGCCGTTCAATCCTCTCGATGCCGCCGAGCCCGATATAACCCTTTCGGCTGAACAAAGAAAGGTGGGCGGACTTGGAATCTTTATCGTAAGGAAAACTATGGACGAGGTTTCCTACAGCTATTCTGAAGGGCAAAATATTCTGACAATCAGAAAGAATTTGATGTAACATATGAGCGACAAAAAGTTTTCATCATTTTTTAAGATTTACGAGTCCAAAGATACAAAAGCGATTTTTGAACAGAACGAGTACGAGTCCAACCGTCTCTCGCTGATTGTTATTATTGCCTGCGCCGTGATACTTGCGGTTTCGTGGCTTCTTAACTTTTTCGGTGTGTTCCAGATTTCGAAGCTGAGAATGAATCTGCTCGCGGGACAGGGAGTAATAGAGTTAATAATTCCGATTGTGCTTTACTTTGTGTTCAAGGGCAGAAAAAGATGGCTCAAGTACGCGATGGTAATCGCGCTGCTGCTTGTCTGCGCAAGATTGTTCAGCATATTGAATCACAATGTTGTTCTAATAATGATTCTGCCCGTACTGCTTTCGAGCAGATATTTTTCAAAGGGCTTTACGCTTCAGATTTCGATTCTTTCGGTAGCGTTTCTCGCGATAGCCTCAATTTCAACAATTTTTTACGGTCTGATAGACCTCAACTTTTATCCGTCACCACCGAGCGGTACAAGTATAGTTGTGCTCGGCACCCTGCGCCAGAGCGTAGCCGCTCTGGGAATCGACCCGTGGGCGGCTGCAGGCAAAATGATGCTCCACGGCTTTTTGCCGAGGCTTTTGGTATTTTTGATTATCATAATGATTTCAATTCTCATTGCCGACCGCGGTCACGTAATGGTGCTCAAACAGGACGCGGTTTCACGCGCCTCGGCGAACGTAAAAGCTGAGCTCGACACCGCAACCAAAATCCAGAACAGTATGGTGCCTAATATTTTCCCCGCGTTTCCCGACCGCAAAGAGTTTGATATCTACGCCGCTATGTATACGGCAAAGGAAGTCGGCGGCGACTTTTATGATTTCTTTTTGATTGACGAAGACCATCTCGCTATGGTAATAGCCGATGTGTCGGGCAAGGGAGTTCCCGCGGCGCTGTTTATGATGGCTTCAAAAATCCTGATAAACGACCGTACCCTGATGGGCGGTACCCCCGGTGAAATTCTCGAGTTTGTCAACACACGAATCTGCCGAAACAACACAGCCGAAATGTTCGTAACAGTCTGGCTCGGTATTCTGGACATCAGAACAGGCAAGGTTCAGGCTGCGAACGCGGGACACGAATATCCCGCAATCCGCAGGAGCGGCGGCGAGTTCGAGGTGCTTGTCGATAAGCACAGCTTCGTTGTCGGCGGAATGGAAGGGATGAAGTATAAGGACTACGAATTCACGCTTAAAAAGGGCGATGCTCTGTTCCTCTATACCGACGGTATCACCGAGGCTCATAACCCGGCCGATGAGCTGTTCGGCGAGGACAGAATGACCGAGGCGCTCAACCTTGATACCGAAATCGCGCCTGATGAAACAATCGCCAACGTCAAGGCGGCAATTGACGAGTTCGTCGGCGATGCCGAGCGTTTTGACGACTTGACAATGCTCTGTCTCAAATACTTCGGGAACGACAAAGACTGAATACAAAAACAGACTGATTAAGTAAAACTTAATCAGTCTGTTGTGCTTGTGTGTCGGGCACGACACTAATCTTGCTGGTGAAAGTCCAGTCACGGGTATTTACCGCCAAGTGTAGTGAACCGCAAGCCGTTTGTGGTAACGCAAACGGGGGAGGAAGCGGAGTAGCAAACCTTT
>JAILPC010000005.1 GCA_024690465.1 Ruminococcus sp. | reverse complement strand
AGGGATTATTATAAAAAATGTGTAGCAGATAGCCGCAATAATAGCAAACGTGTAAATGCCTATAATTGTCTTTAAGATTGTGCCGCCCTTGACAACCATTTCGGCGTTGCCGAGTCTGCCCGCAAGGCTCATAACACCCTGAATAACATAGATTGTTGAAATCAAATCAGTGATATTGTTGACATTGCTGCAGATGTTATAAACCGTGGGATTGCTTGTCTGGAAGAAAGAACCGACAAAGAGCGCCGCGATACCGACAAGGATCATATAAAGCGCATACTTGAAGTTGGAATCGTCTCTGCCTGCTTTTACAAGACCGACAATTTCAAAAACAGCGGCAATAACCAATACAACAACTCCGCCTATCGCCAGCACAGCAGCTCCGATGCCTGAGCCGAGCGCCGCGCCCGGGTGTTCGGTCTGAACGCTGATGCCCGCAAAACCAATCATCAAAGCGGCAGCGCCCATAGCCATCATTCCTAAAAGCTGAAGAATTTCAGCGGCGAAAAGCTTCTTTACGCCTGAAAGAGCGTTTGGAAATTTCATTTTTTCATATCTCCTTATTTTTTATGAAACCCAATCCGAACAAGATTCGATATCGGGGACATCATACCAAATATACTGTTAATTATTATAACACAAGAATAATAAAAGCACAACAAAAAATTAACCTTGATCGCGCAACTGCAATCAAGGTTAATAATGTTCGAGTTATCCTGATCTGATTATGTAAGATTATCAAAATCTTTAATTAAATCGACCTTAAACATTTGAATGCATGTAGCGTCTCTGATGTTCACCTTTCCGTCGGCGTTAACATCGGCAAGCGCCATTTTCTTGTTGTCAAGTTCATAACCCAGAACTTCTACAAGATAGAGCTGGATACATGTAACGTCTCTTATTGACAATCTGCGGTCACCGTTAACGTCCCCGAGAATATAGTCTTCTTCCGAGATAAAATCAATGTTATTATCCGCAGCGTATTGAGCGGCATAGGAATCCGAACGGCCTACTATTACTGCGTTAGGCGAATGGAAAAACGCTGTAGAGTCAATCTGGCTGCAATACTTCGGAATTTTCACTATAAAAGTCTGAGAGTTGTTGGCAAAAGCAAACTCTCCGATTGAAACTATTGACAGAGGCATGGTAATTCTTCTAAGCGTCGGCACTTCCATAAACGCATAATCGTATATACCCGCAATCGGGTAATCAAGAACAAACTCAGGCACATTGATGCACGGTTTAGTAAGCTCGCAGCCTGTGATCAAACCGTTCCCTTTGTCCGTCTTGATGAATTCAAACTTGCCATCGGAGAAATATGTCTCCGCCATAGCCGTGGCAGAAGCCGCGGCTATGAGCGTAACAGAAATTATTATCGCTATTATTTTTTTTAATGTACTCATAATCAAGGAATAGTCACCTCGTATGGATTATTGTTGTCGATTACTATTTTGTCCTCGTCAGTCGTCAAATCAGGCGTGCTGAGAAGGAGAACGTCCTGCTTTAACAGTTCTTTAATTGTTATTAAAGGTTTAATGTACTGTCTTTTCATTTTGTTTCTCCTTGACTATAGTTTGTTTACGCGACCGAGTTTCCGATATCATACAGATAGAAGTAAACGGGATCGGTGAGTTGGACATTGCCTTCCGCGTCCACAACATAGTAGTACGCTCTGAGTACTGTGTGACGCGCGTTCTCGCTGTTGTTGAAGCTGAGCGCCTTGTCTACCCTGTTCTTGTTGTTGTAGCTGTTATTGTTTACAGCAAGATTCAGAAGCGTTCTTGTATTCGGAACATCAGGATTTTCACCCTTAATATAGCTTATAATTGTATTTTTGTCAACTGTATCGTTTGCGGGGAATACAACTTTTTCCTGATCTGTAAGCTTGTGTCCGGGTTCATCTTCCCTCTCGAGCTTAACCTCGCTGTCAAACTCAACAATAAGTCCGGAACGGTAGCCCTCGAGAGCCTCTACTCCCTCACTCTCGGCGGCTGAAGCGTTGAAGAGTCTTCCTGTTTCATCCATATATGAGAGTATGAAGTCCGCGAACAGTTTGTCGGAAATATTACCCTTGCCGTCGCTCGTCTGCTCTCTTGAGTAGATAGCGTCGCTGAGTGTGATTGACTTAGCTGTCTCTCCGTAGTAAGCTACTACGTCAATATTTTCGGTCACGCGTGAGTTGAACTGTCTTGAATAACACTTTGTGATTTCTTTGTCGGTTCCCGCTTTCTTAACGAGCCAGTAAGCAAACTTGCTTCCGTTGAAGGTTTCATCGGCTGTGATAAACTCGCCGTCCTTCTTAACAAAGCCGTTGAGCTTAACGTTCTTGCACGGTGTAACAAGCTCATCTTTGTCGCCGTCGTTCTTATAGAACTTAACCACGAACTCTTTCGCGGGTTGGTCGGCTAAGATTGTTACTTCGGTTCCGTTGTAGATAACGTGATCGTCGTCAAACTTAATAAACTTGCAGTCCTTGTACAGATCGTCTATCGCGGGAGCGTTATCAACAAACACCTTCATGTTCGTAATCTTGCCGTCCTTGATGTCGGCGTCTGTGAGACTTACAGGTACGGTGTAGGTCTTGTCGGGCTGTGTATTTTTGCCGATTACCTTGTTGTTGTTCTCGTAGTTGCTCTCCTCGTCGGCGTTCCACTCACGGCTGTAATACTTGTAGTTAAGGTTAAACACGGTTCTCTTTAAATCGTATTTAACCGTGATAACCGTCGCGCCTGAGTCGGGAGCGGTGTTGTTGAGCGTATATGTTCCGTTTCTCTCGGTTACACTGGCTGACGCGCCGACCATTTCAACCTCTATCGACCGAATTACGTAATCCGCAGGCGGTGTAATATTGCTGATCGAAAGCTCCGTTCCGCTTATTACCGTTCCCTCAATCGTAGCTTGATCATTCATAGTGACTGTGCTGCGGTCTTCACCGTCAAAGTTCATCGGTTTGTCATTGCTGCTCAGAGCGCCGTTAAGCGTTACGGAACCGTAGCTGCCTTCGGAGCATTCAACAAACTCGTTTGTACCCGCAAACTTGATTTGCTGATTTACCTGAACGTTCGAGGTGAGAATCCTCTCCTTGCCCACAAGCTGAATGAAGATGTACTTATCACCCAGGACGTTGCCCAATTTCAGCCTGTACTGGCTTCCGTCTTCCATCTTCTCTATGGTATATCCGTCGTTCGGTACGTCGCCGCCTTCAGGCGCGTCGGTATATACCGTAGTTGTGTTGTTGTAGGAGCTGCCTATTCGAATCGACGCTACCGAATAATAATACTCGGTTCCTTCATCGATATATGTCAGCGGTCTGATAATTACCTGGGTTTCATCACCCTTTGTTACAAAGGTTCCGTTTGTGAAGGTGCTCTCATTGAGAACGGTTTCGGTTTCTTCTTTGGTAACGTCGTATACATCCACCGCCGCCTTACTCTTACTGCCCTCGTTCGTTGCGGAGAGTCTGATAAGCGGGCGGCTGTAATATACCCTGACTGTGACGTTAGCCGTTCTCGGCCAGTATTTTATTTCGCCGTTTGAATCAAGACTGTAGTTATACGTGTTGCCGTCCGAAATATTAACTCTCTCAACATTGTAACCCGGCACGGGAATCGGCTTGATATACAGATACTGAACGTGATCCGGATTTGTTTCATACCAGCTTGAGCGCTCTGTATACAGTGAACCTGTCGGGCCTGTTATTTCGAGCGGGTTTTTGTTTTCTCCGCCCTTGTTGTCTTTTCTCAGAACTCCGCCGCTTCTGACATAGAACTTTACTGTCTGATCAGCCGCGGTTACATAGTTGCCGTCGTAGGTGTCGCGGTTCCATTGCTCTACATTAACGTCGCAGTCGTAATTAGTTTCACCCGAGGATGGAGTATAGCTGTCTGTACGAACCGTGAAGTAGCAGCTGAGACTTATGGAGTTGTCGATGGGATGCTCGTCTTCGGGATTAATTTCGTAAATATAGTAGTATTTGGTAATACCGTTGTGCGGACGGATGGTGTATAGCATTTCATCCTTGATATCGACAGTGCTCTTGCCCTGAGCATAATCGGTGAAGGTCGCCGATGTCAGGCTGCAGTCATCCTTGCTCAGATCCGATACGAGTACCCAGTACGCTTTGGTCTTCTGATTGATAGTACCGTCAGCATAGTTCTTGCTGCCAAGCTCTATATATTCATCGGAAGAGAGCGTCGATATATTAATATCGTCCTTGTTGCCTGAGCCGTAGTAGATATATGACTTGACGGGAGGCGGATA
>JAILPC010000203.1 GCA_024690465.1 Ruminococcus sp. | reverse complement strand
TTTTCCGAAGAAGGGACTCGAAGCCGAGTGTTAAAAAATCGATTCAGCGAATCGATTTTAGCGAGGAGTGTTGCAGAAACCTTTCCTCAAAACGTGAACC
The DNA here is from genome assembly GCA_024690465.1 of Ruminococcus sp. Lineage (GTDB taxonomy): Bacteria > Bacillota > Clostridia > Oscillospirales > Acutalibacteraceae > Ruminococcoides. The sequence goes on along the minus strand of JAILPC010000203.1, from coordinate 7,835 downwards.
CAACAGGCGAGGCCTAAGTTTTCGCATAGATGGTGATACTTCCGGCGTGCCAAAAGGCGAAGCCTTTTCCGAAGAAGGGACTCGAAGCCGAGTGTTAAAAAATCGATTCAGCGAATCGATTTTAGACAATATGTAGTGACCCCACATTGTAAAAACGTGGATTTACCTGTATACTTTAAATGAGCAAAAAATAAGGTAACAGGGATTACCGCATACAAAGGAGATCACTACATATGAACAGTATAATACAAATCGGAATGGATGTCCATAAAAATAGTTTCACTCTTTGTTGCTATGACATAGAAAGTGATAGAATCAGGTTTACTGATACAATAGAACCTAATTATCGAATGGTTATCAAGTACATTGACAATGTACGCAGATTCTATCCCGAAAACTCAGAATTCATTTGCGGATATGAGGCGGGATGTTTAGGATATTCGCTTTACAACGATTTAACTGCTCACGGCATCAATTGTGAAATACTTGCACCTACAACTATGCCGTCATTAAACAACAAAAGAGTAAAAACCGATAAGCGTGACGCAGCTAATATCGCTCGTTGTTTAGCGTATCACACCTATAAAAAGGTTTATGTCCCCTCTGATGAAGATAATCGTATTAAAGAATTTATCAGGATGAGAGATGACCATAAGGTTGCTTTAAAGAAAGTAAAACAGCAAATACTGTCTTTCTGTTTAAGATTTGGTTGTGTTTATCCCGGTAAAGATAACTGGACGCAATCACATATTAATTGGCTCAAGAAACTGGAATTGAACGACGATGTTCTTCAGGAAACCTTTGAAGAGTATATGGTTACGTTTGGCTATTTACTTAACAAAGTAGAAATGCTGGACAAGAGAATAGAAGAGTTTGCTCAAACAGAAAGATATAGAGATAAGGTAAAAAAGCTGGTATGCTTTCACGGTATCAAAGCTCATACTGCGCTTGCGATTATTACCGAAATTGGTGATTTTAACCGATTTGCTAAAGCTGATAATTTTGCTTCATATATCGGACTTGTACCCGGTGAACACTCTAGCGGTGATAAACAATTCAGAACAGGGATAACAAAAGCAGGCAATTCACATATTAGAAAACTGCTTGTTGAAGCTGCGCATAGTTATCCGAGAGGACAAATCGGTTACAAATCAAAAGAATTAAAAAAACGACAAGAAGGGAATTCTCCACAAGTTATCCAATATGCTGACAAAGCAAACGAAAGACTTAGAAGAAGATCATACAAATTAATTCTACATGAAAAGAAGAAATGGAATGTGGCTGTGACAGCAACCGCAAGGGAGCTTGCGTGTTTTATCTGGGGTATGATGACAGAAAACATTAACTAAATAGATCACAGAGGGTATTCTGAAAGAGTTTTAGATTACTTTCAGGTTTAGCTATCTGTGTGCGCCCTATGTTGACACAATACTTTTTGTGATTCACGATTTTAGACAACAGAGCTTTCGGCGGACCATTGACCTGCGGTAACCAATCCACGAATAACAGAGTGGTCAATACCGATTAACTGTTTCTAAAACTCTTTCACAATACCCTCTAGCTAACAATATGTGACTTTTATTAAACGAATCAAAAATTTGTCTTGACTTTGGTCACTACATAACAGGGCGCCGCGCAGATGATACATCCGGCTCTGAACAATGGCAACAAACGAAGCAGATCTTCTCCGACTGTACCGCGTATGTCACCTGCACCAAAGAAAAAACGCAGGCGTGGTTTCCTTCTATTGCGGTCGCGCTTGTAGGGACGGTATATTATTAAGCTTTGTAAATAAGCCTGTTAGATATTATTCTTTCTCGCTCCCTGCAAAATAATCTTAACAGTATTTGTTTAAGCATTTTAGCACGGAGTATTTCTATTATTTGCATTGTAAGTAAAATACAGGCTATCAAAAAATCTGTTGCCATTTTGTTGCCACGATACAAGATTATTATAGCATAAACAATCGTTAAAATCAACACTTTAAAGCGATAAATTAATTATGCTTTTTAAGCTGAGTAACACATCGAAAAAGTGTCACGCTTTTGGGCTTCAAAACGCAGTATTTATGCGCCCTTTGAGAAGCAAAACCAGTTAGGTAGGGTAATTATATTACTTTGCAAGCTTGATGGTAATAGAAAACGCCGCCAAGCAGGAGGGTTCCGACTTGGCAACTTGGTTATTATTCGGTTTTGGAATTATAATGCGGTTATCAATACAATAAACCGTGGCTCTGTAATATTGTTTTGCAAGCCTAGGCTTCCACTAATTCGTTCATTTTTTGATATAATTCCGGAAATTCTTTTCTAAAGGATAAATACGGCTTATAGCTTCCGTCCTTTGCAAAAAAATGAGAGCTGACGCCCTTGTAGCAGAGCTCGTTTGTATCAGTGTTGATGATCTCATAGGCAAAGCTCATCTTTACGCCCTTAAATCCGGTCAACCGCATAACCACCTTGAACGGATCGTCGTAGCGCAGGTAATTAAGAAATTCTCCCGAAGCGTAAACGCAAGGGATTATGACTCCCGATCTTTCAAGCTCGCTGTAAGTGATGAGATTATCGCCCAACCAATCCATTCGGGCGTCCTCAAGCAGACGCAGATAATTAGAATGATGCACTACGCCCATTCGGTCTGTTTCATAATATTTTACTCTTCTGTTGTATTCCCAGCTCATAACAGCTCCTTAACAAATCTTAGTTCTGTCAATGCTTCTTATGTCGGTGCGCTTGATTTTTCCGCTTATGGTTTTCGGCATTTCGTCGGCAAATTCCAACACCTGGATATGCTTGTAGGAGGAAACCTTTTTGTTGACAAAACGCTTGATTTCTTTTTCGAGCTGTTTGCTCTTTTCAAAACCGTCGGCAAGCTTTACCGTTGCTTTGATAGCCTGTCCTCTTGAAGCGTCGGGAATACCCGTAACCGCGCATTCCAAAACAGCAGGGTGTTTCATCAATACATTTTCGATTTCAAACGGTCCGACGCGGAAGCCTCTTGTTTTGATCAAATCGTCTATTCTTCCGACATACCAATAGAATCCGTCTTCGTCCTTATATGCGGTGTCGCCTGTGTGATAAACGCCGTTTCTCCACACGGTTTCGTACAGCTTTTCATCACCGCAATAGCCCATAAATATACCGTACTGCTGCTTTTGCGGCACGACTACGATCTCGCCGACCTCGTTCTCCTTAAGCTCGTTGCCGTCTTCATCAACTATCATGGTGTTGTACAACGGCGTCGGCTTTCCGAGCGAGCCGGTCTTTGATTCGGTACCGACAAGATTACCGAGCATAAGCACGGACTCTGTTTGACCGAAGCCTTCCTTTAAGCTCAGACCCGTCTGCTCATAAACCTTTTCAAACACAGAGGGATTCAAAGCCTCTCCGGCGGTGGTCAGGTGCTCCAGCGCAGATAAGTCGTACTTGCTCATATCACGCTTGATAAAATAACGGTAAACCGTCGGCGGCGCGCAGAAGGAAGTAACCTTGTACTTCTCCATTATTCGCAGCAGCTTATGCGGCGAGAAGCTGTCAAAATCATAAACCATAACTGCACAGCCGCACAGCCATTGACCGTATATCTTTCCCCAAGAGGCTTTGCCCCAGCCTGTTTCGGCTACGGTCAGGTGAAGCCCGTTTTCACGGACATCCTGCCAGTATTTAGCGGTAATGATATGTGAAAGCGTGTAGGTGTGGTTGTGCATAACAGCTTTCGGGTAGCCTGTCGTACCAGAGGTGAAGTAAATAAGCATAGACTCTTCCGCCTTGGTCGCAACAGGAGTAAGGCTTTCGTCTGCCGAATCTATCAGTTTTGTCAGATTAACTGCTCCCGGCAAATCGCGGCGCATAACATACACCGTTTTAAGCTGAGGCTTCTGCGCTGCCGCTTCAAGCATATCCACGGCTGTGCTGCCGTCCGGAGTACAGATCGCAAAACGGATATCCGCTGTTTCTATGCGATAGGTAATATCGTCAACTGTCAGCATATTTGTCGCAGGGATAACAACAGCGCCCAGTTTATGAAGAGCAGGCACGATATACCAGTACTCATAGTTACGCTTCAAAATAACCAGCACCTTATCGCCCTTTTTAACGCCTTGCGCTTTCAGCGCATTTGCCGCTTTATTGCTCAGCCGGCTTATATCGCCAAAAGTAAAGGTTTTTTCAACCTTGTCGGGGTTAGTATAGACAATAGCCCTGTCGCCGGGCGCAAGACGAGCCATTTCATCAACTACATCATAACCGAAATTATAGTTTTCGGGTACGTTTAATTGAAAATCGACCAATAAGCCGTTTTTATTTACCGTTGGGGTACAATAGTTTTTGAATAACTGCATAATTATTCTCCTTAAATAGTAAACAGTATCAAAACGGTATCAACAAGACTTTTGAAGTGTCAAAAAGTCAGTGTTTAAGCCATTTCTTTGACTTCTGTTCTTATTCCCACTCTGTAGTTACCGTTATCAGGCGTCAAGGTCGCCGCCCATTTTCTCAAGGGAGTTAATCGTGATTTTACAGCCCGGCTTAACGTGCTGCATTATAAACTTCATAATGTTCTCGGGAACGCCAACACATCCGCCCGTATATGTACGGTTTATTCTGTAGCAACGGAAGAAGAACGCAAAGCCCTTTTCATACTCGCACTCGGAGTTGTAGCCCATATTCAGTACATACTGATATGCGTAGTCATAATCGGAAATATGTTCGCTGTTCTCGATATCAAGCTCGGGTACGTCCTTGATGTTGACAAGCTCATTGAAGTGATTTTTCTTGTCGCCCGACCAATAGTAATTTTTGTCCACCTTAGTGTACTCCATCTGACATCCCGGATCGTCGGCAAGTCCGAAAGCCTTGTCGATTGTAAAGGTGCCGATTGGAGTGTAACAATCATTGATGTTAGCGTCGCCGAGACCATCAAGACCGATAAAACCGGGAGTAGCGATAATCTGCCGCCATTTGCCGTCCTGCTTTTCGTGCATAGTAACATAAGCTGTAGTCTTATCTACGCCTGCTACTACAATAAGCTGCTCAGCGTCTTTTGTCGCGTCAAGCTTTGTTACCCATTCAGGTGAATTACGGACTTCTTGTTTCGTGAAATACAATTCGTTGTTCTCTACATTCCCATCGTTTTCATTTAAACAACCCGAAAAACAAACCGTTGATGTAAGCAGAATTAAAACTGCCATAACAACTGAAATAATAGATTTAGTTTTCATTATCATTATTTCCTTGTTTTATTCTTTATATCATTCATACATTACTGCATAGTTTTTGTTTCGTCCGCTCCGGCAATATCAAGCTCCGAAGCTTTTATAATCCTTTTAATTTGCGCACAAGAGCAATCAGATAAACCACAAACAATACTACCGCGGCTGAGGCTCCTATGATATACGAAACTGTAGTATAAAGTCGAAAGCCTTCTTTAGCAATAAGAATTGACAGCTGTCATAAACGAAGCGGGAAAAGCAGTCAGAAGGGATCCGAAGCGGTATTTGCCTTTTTTCAGCAGATACGCGGTCGCAACCCACAGCGCAATCATCGCTAAGGTCTGATTACTCCACGAGAAGTAACGCCATACAATCTGAAATCCGTTGTCGTTGGCAATGGCGAACCAAGTAAGTAATCCGCCGATAACCAGAAGCGGAATAGTTATATACAGACGGTTTTTTATCTTCTTTTGCTCGAGCTTAAAGGTTTCGGCGAGAATAAGTCTCGCGCTTCTGAAAGCTGTGTCGCCCGAAGAAATCGGGCAGATTATAACTCCCGCAATCGCGAGCACTCCGCCGAACGCGCCGAGTACACCTGTTGAGATTTCATAAACCACATTTGACGCACCGTTTGCCAGAGCATCGTTAAGAAGCTGAGTTGAGCCGTAGAAGCTTACACCTGCCGCCGCCCATACGAGAGCGATAACGGATTCACTTATCATAGCGCCGTAGAATACAGTTCTGCCTTTTTTCTCAGAGGTGATACACTTCGCTATCATCGGCGACTGTGTAGCGTGAAAGCCCGAAACAGCGCCGCGCGCAACGGTAATAAGCATAGAGGACCAAATAGGAGTGCAGTTTGGGTGGAGGGTTTGTAAGCTTATCTCGGGAATTGTAAACTTATCTCCCGAAAACAGTATTCCGCCGATAACCACGCCCGCCATAGCGATAAGCAGTATACCGAAAACGGGATAGAGTTTGCCGATGAGCTTATCAATCGGCAAAAGAGTAGCGAGCAAATAATAGGCAAGAATAATAATCGCCCAAAACGTGCCGTTCATCCAGTCGGGTGTGAGTTTGTCGAGAAGTCCCGCGGGACTTGTAACAAATACGGTTCCGCAAAGCACAAGCAATACCACGGAAAAAACGCGCATCACCCATTTTGCCGCCTTGCCGATATAAGCACCCGACAACTCAGCTATTGACGCGCCCTTGTGGCGTGAGCTTATCATACCGCTCATATAGTCGTGAACCGCACCGCCTAAAATAGAACCGAACACAATCCACAGGAATACTACCGGTCCGAACACCGCTCCCATCAGCGCTCCGAAGATGGGACCTGTTCCCGCGATATTCAAAAGCTGAATGAGAAACGCCTTCCACGTTTTCATCGGAACGCAGTCAACGCCGTCGTTGACCGCTATGGCAGGAGTTTCTCTGTCATCGGGGGGCGAATATCTTTTCCGTCACCTTGCCGTAAACAAGATATCCGACAACAAGAACAGCGAATGAAATAAACAACGAAATCATAATTAACTAAATAGCCTTTCAATAGAAAGTAGTTTTTACAATTAATACTCGGGAACAGCCGAGCTCTGGGACTGGTCCTTAGCAGCAGCCGTCATAACCGTCGGCATAAGGTCCAGAAACTGCTGAACTTCCGCCTCGGTGTTATAGATGCCAAAGCTTACTCGCACCATACCCGCCGTATTGACGTCGGTGCAGTTTGCGAAGCTCTTGGCCTTTTCGTCGGAAATACCCATCAAACGCCATACATAGGGGTGTGCGCAGAACGCACCGCGTCTTGTGGCTACTCCGCCGAGCTCCGAGAGCTCCTTTGCGATAAAGGACGAGTTTATGTCACTGAAGTTGAAGGTAACAACGCCTACCTTATCACTTATATCCTCGGTATCGCCGTAGAGAATAACGTTTGGAAGCGTCTTAAGTCCGTCGATAATCTTGCGGTTGAGTACTAACTCGTGCTGCTGAATCTTATCCATACCGATTGTGGAGAGAACGTCGATAGCCTTACCTAAGCCTACAACGCCCGGATAGTTCGGCGAGCCTGCCTCGTAAGCCGCCGGAGCGGTCTTATAATACTGCCAGTAGTCGCCTACAACTGTGATTGTACCGCCGCCGTAAAACTCGGGCATATGCTGGTTGAGTATATCGGTCAGACCGACAACCGCTCCGCCGCCGTAGGGAGAGTACATCTTATGAGCGGAGAAGGCGATAAAGTCGATGTCATCATCGGGGTCGTTGAGGTCACCCATCATATTGAACTTTCTGTGAGCAACAATCTGAGCGCCGTCAACTACGATCATAGCGCCGTACTTGTGAGCAAGCTTAGCTACTCTGTGAACGTCGTTAACGTATCCTGTTACGTTGGAAGCGGCTGAGATTGAAACAATCTTAACCTTGTTCTTCTTAAGGAGCTTCTCGATATCGTCATAGATAACGCGTCCCTTTTCGTCAACCTCGGCGTAGATCACCTTACATCTCTCTCTCCAGCTCAGGTCGTTGGCGTGGTGCTCGATTCGTGTGGTGAGCACAACATCGTCCTCGCTCTCAACAAGAGCTGAAGCGAGCTTATTAAGACCGTCTGTAGTCGAGTTGACATAGAAGCAGG
>JAILPC010000117.1 GCA_024690465.1 Ruminococcus sp. | reverse complement strand
GATAATGTTGCCTGGAAGGGATATGATTTTAATATTCTCAACAGCTTTGAAGATGAGGATTATATTGGTCAAGGCACAAGTCCCTCCAGAAGCAAAACTGTCTATCTTACAGATTCAGGCATTGATTATGCCAAAGAGCTTTTAGAAAAATACGGAATCTCAGATGACGAATAATCGTATCTGCAAGACCAAGAATAGCCAACACGACTAGCCCGTTGCCAGCAACAAAAAGCTGACAACGGGGCTTTGTCAAGAAAAGTGTGTAAGATTTTTTAAAAAGTTTATAGTTCAATGTTTTCTCAACCTAGGGGGTACCCCCTAGGTTGAGAAAACGGCGGTCAAATCATGTGCTCGTATTTTTCAATACGGGCTTTAATTTTGTCGTTTGTAACGAGCTGGTTTCTGACCATAGCCCAATTCTGAACCTTGCTGCCATTCCACTTTTTGTATAGCTCTGTGATTCTGAGATAGAGTAATTTGAGCAGGGCGTTTTCGTTCGGGAAGGCTCCTTTTTTAGTAACCTTGCGAAAGCTGGAATTGATACTTTCAACTGCGTTTGTAGTGTACATAACCTTGCGAACAGCGCTGCCGTAATCGAAAAGCTGCTCAATATGGCTGAAATTGCGTTTCCAGACATCAACGGCTCCGGGATATTGGGACCATTCCTGGCAGAACTGCTCAAAGGCTTTTTTGCATGCATTCAGGCTGGGAGCGCCATATACCTTTTTGAGCGACTGTGTGAATTTCTTGTAGTCCTTACTCGGCACATATTTGATTGAATTGCGAATCAAATGGACAATGCAGCGCTGAACGATAACATCCTTAAAAATCGCTTTAGCGCCTTCCTCAAGTCCCGAAACGCCGTCCATACTGATAAAGAGAACATCTTCTACACCGCGTGTTTTTAACTCGTCAAATATCTGCATCCATGTATGCTTGCTCTCGCTTTCATTAAGCCACAAGCCCAGAATATCCTTTTCGCCGTTGGTATCGTAGCCCAAAATCGTATATACTGCGTAGTTTTTGCTTTCATATTCTTTTCTGATCGTAACGTACATACAATCCACGAACAAGAATGTGTACATCTTCTTCAAAGGACGATTCTGCCAATCGTTAAGCTCGTCGAGTACACAATCAGTTATTTCAGATATGGTTTCGTGTGAGATTTCAAAGCCATATATATCCTCAATTGTTTCTGCGATATCTCTCTGACTCATGCCGCGGGCATACATAGCGAGTACCTTTGATTCGATTTCAGATACGTCCTTTTTGCGTTTGGGTACAAGCTTGGGCTCAAAGCTTGCGTCACGGTCTCGCGGAACCTTGATATCCACTTCTCCCGCGCTTGTCTTGATCTTTTTGCTGGTATAGCCGTTGCGACGGTTATCTGTGGATTTCGAGCCGTGATCGTTGTTTTCGTACCCGAGATGATCGTTCATCTCGCCTTTAAGCATTGCCTCAAACATCGGTCCGAAAATGTCTTTAAGCGCGTTCTGCATATCTTCAACGCTTTTCGGGTTGTACTGTTCGATGATCTGCTTTGCGAGATTCTCTCCGGGTGTGCTTTCTTTCTTTTTTCTTGCCATTGTGTTCATTCCTTTTCTGTCCTTTCTTTCATTGTAGCACACTCAGCATAAAATGCAAAAAGTGTGCAAGTATGTCCGCTACTTGTCTTATAGGCAGGGTATGAACTATGCCGTTTTCATCTTCCCTGCCGTTAACCAGATTGGTTGCGAATGTATGTCTTAAACTGTGCAGTCCTTTTTGTTCAATACCTGCCCGCTCTAAAAGCCTGTACCATCTAACTCTGAAGTCTATTGGTTTTGTGAACTCGCCGTTTTTGTCTGGAATAAGCGGACTGTCTTCTCCAAAGTATCGCTCTTTCCTAAGTGATTCAATAATCTCTATTGAAGTATAATTCAAAGGAACAATACGCTTGCTTGATTTGGTTTTAGTCTTTCCTGTTATCAGCTCATATTTTTCCGAGACGTTTTTATCACTTCTGTTCTTAACTATTTTCACAGTTCTATTGACGTGTAATAACCTATTCTCCATATCTATATCGCTATTGATAAGACCTAACATTTCTCCTGTCCTTAATCCTGTGTTTAGCATCAATAAATATGCTGAAGCCTGACTGTGTATCAGCGAGCCGTCTTCTCTGGTCGCGTATATCTCTTTTCTGAGCAGCTTTATTTCGTCATCGGTCAATATAGTTATGCTATCCCTTGTCGGTAAATCATCTTTCCCTTGAGCTGAGAGGAAAATATCCTTCTTTATCATTCTGACGTTTTTCATTGGATTCTTAGGAATCAGGTTCTCTGAATAAATATATCTGAAATACTGGTTCATCAGACTATACACTTTTTTCACTGTGCTGTGAGAGTAACCTTTTTGCATCATTCGAACCAGTATCTCATGTACATCTGCCGCTGTAATATTAACAATATATTTATCGCCAAGTATCGGGTAAATATATTCCTTTGCTGAGAATTCATTACGATCATATGTTGTCTTTTCTACAGACGGATACTTGAAGGTTTCCAGCCAAGTTTTCATACTCTTTTTTAAAGTTAATGTCTTTCCTTCGGCTTCGTCAACTTCTTCTTGAAACTGTAATTTGTAATCCTGAAGTTTTATCAGTATTTCTTTTTTCGTTCTTGCACCAAAGCATTTGCGTCTTTGAATGCCTTTTTCATCAATGTATCTTATATCTCCGTTCCAATAACCATCAGTACGTTTCCATACATTACCTTTCGTGGCAAGCTGTTTGATTGGCATAAACATTTCTCCTTTCTAAACACAACAGCATACCACAGATTTTAAATAAGTCCAGTTATAAGTGAAGAATAAAACGATTACAATATTTTTTATAATAATATGATGTATATTGCATATTATAAAGTTATATGCTATAATATATGCGCAATACTTCATTTTAGGTGATTTACATGAAAATAAATATGGAAAACAACAATACAGCCATTCTTAAGGAGTTAGGTTCAAGAATAAAGCGCAACAGAATTGATATGCAGATTTCTCAAAAAGACTTTGCGGAAAAAGCAGGTATATCTACACGCACATTGTCGGTTGCGGAGAACGGAGGAGATATACGCGCAGAAAATCTTATCCGAATTTTAAGGGTGCTGGGATATATCGAAAACCTTAATTTACTTCTTCCCGAGCTTGCGTTTAATCCTGAGGATTATCGTGTGCTCGGCAAAGAACGTCAACGAGTGGTAAGAAAATCCGATAAAAACGAAAAGCAATGGAAGTGGGGCGATGAAACATGACATTTGCTGAAGTAATACTTTGGGGTACAAAAATAGGAACTGTTGCCTTGCCTGACGACAGTCCCATAGCTACATTCAGATATGACCGTGATTTTTTAAACAGCGGGGTTGAGGTTTCTCCTATTACTATGCCTTTGAGCCCTCGTCAATATTCTTTTGCAGGATTATCAAAAAGAACATTCCATGGACTTCCCGGATTGTTGGCCGATTCACTTCCTGATAGGTTTGGTAATGCGGTAATTGAGCAATGGCTTGCAAAACAAGGACGCGACTCCTCCTCGTTTAGTTCTGTTGAGAGACTTTGCTATACAGGAAAAAGAGGAATGGGTGCACTGGAATTCAATCCAGCTCTCGGTCCGTCACACGACAAAAACGAAAAACTTAATGTTGACAGTCTTGTTGAATTAGCTTCCGATATCTTAAGCAAAAGAAACAACCTTCATATCACCGCCGATGATTCAGCTATGCAGCAGATTCTTCAAATCGGTACCTCAGCAGGCGGCGCCAGAGCAAAAGCGGTAATTGCATGGAACGAAGAAATTAACGATATTCGTTCAGGACAGATTGACGCGGGTAAAGGATATGGTTACTGGATTATTAAATTTGACGGCGTTAACAGTAACGGCGACCATAATCTTAAAGACTCCCAAATGTATACTCGTACAGAGTACGCTTACCATCTCATGGCGCTTGCTTCCGGAATCGATATGAATGAATGCCGACTGTACAAGGAAAACAGTCTATATCATTTTATGACCAAGCGATTTGACAGAGAAGCTAACGGCGGCAAGCTACACATGCAAACTCTTGGCGCAATTGCTCATTATGATTATAACGAGCCCACATCGTACAGCTATGAAATGGCTGCGTCTGTAATTCGCAAACTCGGCTTATCAAACAGAGATGTGGAGCAACTGTGTCTCAGGATGATTTTCAATGTGTTAACCAAAAACCACGATGACCATGTTAAAAACATTTCTTTCCTTATGAATCGAAAGGGTGAATGGACTCTCGCTCCCGCATATGATTTAACACTCTCTTACAGTCCAAGTAATACCTGGCTCAAAGCACATCAGATGAGTGTCAATGGTAAAAGGACAGATATTACAAAACAAGACATAATATCCTGCGCTTCCGCCATGGATATTTCCGAAGCTAAATGCAAGATAATGATTCAAATGGTTGAAGATGCTGTTTCTCATTTCTCCGAATTCGCCGAGGAAGCTGATTTGCCAAAATCAGAAACCGATACAATATTAAAAACC
>JAILPC010000103.1 GCA_024690465.1 Ruminococcus sp. | reverse complement strand
GCTATTCAGGATATACCTTTGAAGAACTCGTCGCAGGAAGCGAGGAAAAGCCCGAATGGATGGAACTCCTGAAGAACCTCGACTATCTCGTTGACGGAAATTGCCTTGCCTTGCTTCAGGCTTTCGGGAACATCCAGAAATCTCTGGTTCCTGCTGCCTCTGAACAGAAGCATAAGACTACGCTGTTCCTCAATGTAGGGACCGTCCACGAGATAGTCGAGGTTCTTCAGGAGTTCCATCCATTCGGGCTTTTCCTCGCTTCCTGCGACGAGTTCTTCAAAGGTATATCCTGAATAGCTCATCACGTTTAAGCCGTTCTCATGGCATTTCTGAGCCAGTTCCGCCAGCGCTGCTGCCTGACAGAAAGGTTCGCCGCCCGAAAAGGTGATTCCCTGCAGAATTTTGTTCTTTACGGCGATGCTGAGTATCTTGTCAACGTCGCCCGGGTGTCTGGGCTCAAACGCCCAGGTTTCGGGATTGTGACAGCCCTTGCAGTGGTGAGGACAGCCCTGTGTAAAAATTGTCATTCTAATGCCCGGGCCGTCAACGATACTTTCGCTGACGACCCCGCTCAGGTTTAATTTTGTACCCATTTATTTACACTGCTTCGTCCGTGAGTTCGCTCATATCAAGACTCTCGCCGATATTGTGCTTTACTCTGTCCTCGACCTCGGCGCGCTTAGCGTCGTTGAAGCGGTCGAGTGTACCTACGAGGTAGCCTGTGATTCTGCGAATACGCTCAAAGCCAATGCCTCCCGAGCCTTCCTTACGTCCGCATACGGGGCAATAGTCGCCGATGATTCCTGTATGTCCGCAAACAGGGTCACGGTCTACGGGATGGTTGATTGAGCCGTAGCCTACGCCGCATTCCTTCATCTGACGGATAACCGCCTCGAAAGCGTCGAGGTTCTGTGTCGGGTCGCCATCGAGTTCGATGTAGGAGATGTGTCCGCCGTTGGTGAGGTTGTGATACGGAGCCTCCAGCTTAATCTTGTCCATAGCCGAAATATTGAAGTATACGGGAATATGGAAAGAGTTGGTGTAATAATCTCTGTCTGTAACACCCGGAATTGTGCCGAAACGCTCGCGGTCGATTCTTACGAAACGTCCCGAAAGTCCCTCGGCGGGTGTGCCGATAAGCGCGAAGTTGAGCTGATGTCTCTGTGTAGCCTCGTTCATCTTTTTGCGCATATAGCCGATAATTTCAAGGCCGAGCTTCTGAGCGCTCGCGCTTTCGCCGTGGTGCTCGCCTACGAGAGCCTTGAGGCACTCGGCAAGACCGATGAAGCCTACTGTAAGCGAACCGTGCTTGAGTACGTCGCGTACAGAGTCGTTGGGGCCGAGCTTTTCGGAGTCAATCCACACGCCCTGGCCCATGAGGAAGGGATAGTTCCTGACGAGCTTTGAGCACTGGATTTCAAATCTCTCAAGAAGCTGCTCAACGCAAAGGTCGCACATTCTGTCTAGCTGCTCAAAGAAGAAGTCAACGTTTTTATTGGAGAGGATAGCAAGGCGGGGAAGGTTGATTGATGTGAAGCTGAGGTTGCCTCTGCCGTATGTAATCTCGCGCTCGGGGTCGTGGATGTTGCCGATAACTCTTGTGCGGCAGCCCATGTAGCCAACCTCTGTCTCGGGATGTCCCTCTTTGTAATACGCGATGTTGTAGGGAGCGTCGAGGAAGGAATAGTTGGGGAAGAGGCGTTTTGCGCTTACCTTCATTGTTTCCTTATATATATCATAGTTCGGGTCGCCGGGGTTGTAGTTTATGCCTTCTTTAACCTTGAAAATCTGAATGGGGAAGATAGGCGTCTCGCCGTTGCCCAGACCGTTGTCCGTGGCCTTGAGGATGTTCTTCATTACCATTCTGCCCTCGGGTGAGGTGTCTGTGCCGTAGTTGAGGGAGGAGAAAGGAATCTGAGCGCCCGCACGGCTGTGCATTGTGTTGAGGTTGTGGATGAGAGCTTCCATAGCCTGGAATGTAGCTCTGTCCGTCTCACTCTCGGCGTGCTTGAAAGCGAATCTCTGAAACTTGCCCGCGAGCTTTTCGCCGTACTTCTCTGTGAGGAGCTTATTCTCGGCAGCCTTGTAGTCGGGGCTGTTGTCCTCAAGCTTCGGCCATTCGCCTGAGATTTCCTCTGCCTTGTCGCAGATTTCCTTTGTGATTTCTTTCGCGTTCTCTTCGTCGGCGAGAAGCTCGATAGCTCTCTCGAGGTTCTGGCGATAGCGCTTGCGGTATGTCTTGCGTACACCCGGAGCCATTGAATAGTCGAAGTTGGGAACGCTCTGTCCGCCGTGCTGGTCGTTCTGGTTTGACTGGATAGCGATACAGGCGAGAGCGGAGTAGCTCTGGATGTCGTTGGGCTCTCTGAGGTAGCCGTGACCTGTTGAGAAGCCGTCCTTGAAGAGCTTTAACAAATCTATCTGACAGCATGTGGTTGTCAGTGTGAGGAAGTCGAGGTCATGAATATGAATATCGCCGTCGAGGTGAGCCTTTGAGTGCTTGGGGTTGAGGATATACATATGATAGAACTGCTTGGCGCCCTCTGAGCCGTATTTGAGCATTGTGCCCATAGCTGTGTCGCCGTCGATGTTGGCGTTCTCACGCTTAACGTCGTTGTCCTTCGCAGCCTTGAATGTAAGGTCCTCATAAATCTTCATCAGCTTGGTGTTCATATCGCGCACTCTTGTTCGCTCGGCGCGGTAGAGGATGAACTCCTTGGCTGTTCTGGCGTGACCGTTCTCGATGAGAACTTTTTCGACTGTGTCCTGAACGTGTTCTACCGACGGTTCTTTAACACCCTCGGCGTCGAGAGCCGCGAGGACTTCCTCGGCGAGTTTTTCGGCTGTTTCGTAGTCTGTGCCGCCGATAGCCTGAGCCGCCTTGTAGATAGCCTGCGTAATCTTCTCTATATCGAAGTTAGCTGTACGTCCGTCACGCTTTTTAATTTTTGTAATCACATTAATTACCTCCCAATTACATCTTTGTAAACGTTAATTCTTCTAAAACACAATATATAGTGTCAGCTCTCAGATTGCCAGCACATTATAGCGGATTTGCCTCAATTCGTCAATT
>JAILPC010000096.1 GCA_024690465.1 Ruminococcus sp. | reverse complement strand
TGTCGTGATATTTCTATGTACGGCGGTATTCTTGATACGGCCTTTGACAAGTTTGAAATCCCGTACTTTATGAACGTTCCGAAGGACGTGTTCACTCGTCCTGTTATCCGCTTTGTAAGCTCCGCCCTGGAGTTCCTGATTTACGGCTTTGAGCGAGAGCGTCTGCTTTCCATGCTAAAAACAGGGCTGGCGGATTTGTCCGAAATCGAGATAGCTGATTTTGAAAATTATCTGTTTACATGGAATATTGACCGTTCAGCTCTCAAAAACGAGTTCACATTCAATCCATCGGGACTCGAAAAGCTCACGACATCGGACGAGCAGAAGCTCAGGGAAATCGAAGATACGCGCAAATACGCCGTAGAGCCTCTGCTGAAGTTTTTGGACAGCGCCAAAAACGCGACAGTTGAACAGATTACAAAAGCGCTATATGAGCTTATGTGCGACTTTAATCTCGAAAATGCCGTCGATATTCTCTGCGAAAGGCTTGAAAGCGAAGGACTTTCGGTACAGGCTGACGAAGAAGTACGCATATATAACCTGTTTATCGAAGTGCTTGACAGGCTGGTCGCTTCGGCGGGACAGGATGTTGTGCCGCTTAGAACCTTCAAGGATTATCTTGATTATCTCATCTCCGATATTCAGTTCAGCGACATTCCGATCTTCCAGGACCAGGTCAACATCGGCGTTGCTGACAGGGTAAGGCTCAATGACGAAAAAGCCGTGTTTGTAATCGGTGCTGTTGACGGAGTTTTTCCGTCAATTCCCAAAACCGCAGGAGCGTTCTCCGAGAACGAGCGACGTATTCTTATCGAAAACAACATTCCGCTTACAGACAGCCTCGAACAGCTCGCCGCTCACGAAAAATATCTCGCGTACTGTGCGCTGACTTCTCCCTCAGAGAAGCTTTTCGTCATGCTTTATACTGGCAATTTCGAGGGTGAGTCTTTTGTTCCGTCCGAAATATTCAACGAGATTGAACGCCTGTTCCCGAACCGTGTTCACACGACCTCGGTTGATGTTCGTGAGATTGAGGAGCTGTTCAACGAACAACAGGCTTTTGAGTATCTCGCCGAGAAATTTACCTCAAACTCCTCTGAGGTGCTCGCGATCAAGGACTATTTCAAATCAAAAGACTCTTACAGATTCAACATAGAGAAAATCGAAAACGCCATCTGCAAAAAGCCCTTCAAAATAGAGTGCAAAGAGAATGCCGAAAAGCTTTTCGGCAAAAATATCAATATTTCCGCGTCACAGCTAGAGAAATACAACCTCTGCGCTTTTAGTTATTTCTGTAATTACGGACTTAGGGCAAAGGAGAGGGGAGCAGCCGTAATCGACGCTATCCAGGTCGGAAATGTTGTGCACTATTTCCTCGAGAATTTCCTGAAAAAGCACAACAAGTCTGTTCTTAACGAACTCTCTGACGACGATATCAAAAAGTCAATCGACACCATCATATTTGATTATACCGAAGAGAACTACGGCGGTCTCGATGATAAACCCGATTCGTTCAAAAACCTGTTTGAGCGCCTTAAGCGGAATATTTTCGCGCTTACAAAGCACCTTATTCATCAGCTTGCGCACAGCGAGTTTGTGCCCGTTGATTTTGAGCTCAAAATTGGAGCTGACGGAGATATCCCCGCTTATAAACTTGACGTGGACAGCGAGCACAGTGTAACCGTAAACGGATTTATCGACAGGGTTGATATTAGTCAAAAGAACGACGACGAGTATTATATCAGAATCGTTGACTACAAAACAGGCAAAAAGGAATTCAAGCTCTGCGAGATTCTCTACGGAATCAATATGCAGATGCTTATCTACCTGCGAGCTGTTCAGCAGAACGGCGAAAGTTATTACAAAAAGCGTCTGACACCCTCGGGTATTCTGTATATGCCCGCTTTCGCGCCTGTTATCAGCAGTGAAGAAAATAACATCGAAAAGAAGTTCGTCGACAGCCTTAAGATGAACGGACTTGTGCTCAACGACGAGGATGTCATCAGCCGAATGGACAGGGACGGCAATTACATAAAGCTATCGAAAAAACTGATTGACGACAAGTATTCCGATACTTTCGCCGATAAAGAACAGTTCAATCTGATTTTTGAACACATAGACGATACAATCAGAGCTATGGGGAAATCACTGCTTGACGGCAGGGTAGAGGCAAGCCCTGTCAGAGGTATTACTGACGGCTGCAGATACTGCCCGTATGACAGCGTATGTCTCAGAAAGAACGAGCGCTCCGAGCGCTACAGGGAAAAGACAGGCCCCAAGGAAGTTTATATCGCCTTGGAGAAAGGAGCTGAGAAAAGATGAGCGCAATTAATCTAACACCGTCACAGCAGGACGCAGTGAGCGCCAGAAGCGGCAATGTGCTCGTCTCTGCAGCCGCGGGTTCGGGAAAAACCGCTGTGCTCGTTCAGCGCATTATCGACGCTATTACCGATGAGGAAAACCCTGTTTCAATCGACAGAATGCTTATCGTTACTTTTACGCGCGCCGCGACACTTGAAATGCGCTCGAGAATCGAAAACGCAATCAACGACCTTCTCAGGGCTGACCCGTACAACAAGTATCTGCTCAGTCAGAAGCATCTGCTCTACAGCGCGAGAATTTCCACAATAGATTCGTTCTGCGCCGAGTTTGTGCGCCGATATTTCTATAAGCTGGATATTCAGCGTGACTTCAATATTCCCGACACAGGCGAGGAGAATATTCTCATAAACAAAGCCCTTGACAACACTCTCGAGTTTTTCTACAAACAGAACGACAGGCGTTTTCTGAACCTTGTGGCTGCCGTTTGCTCACACAGGAACGACGACAATCTGAAAAAGTACATCCTTCAGATTTACAGGTTTATATCCGCCTTTCCTTTCCCTGAAAACCGTCTTGATGAAATGCTCGGGTTTTACAAAACTTGCTCAGCGGGCTTTGAGGACACGCCGTATTTTGATTACATCATGAACTACGCGCGCGAGTGCCTGTTCTATTGCCTTGAACTTAACTCGGTCTGTTTTTCTTATCTTGACCGTGACACTATACTCGAGACTGATAAGCTCGATAAAATCCGTGACGTCCTCAAGGACGATTTCACTACACTCAATAGAATAAACGCTGACGCTGTGAGCGGAGACTGGGACGGTCTGCTTTCGGACATCGATGAATACAAACAAAAGAGATTTCCTGCAATCAAAGGCGCTGACGACGACAAATACAAGGAGCTCATCAAGAACACGCGCGGCAGCTATAAGGATGAAATCAAAAGCTTAAAATCGATTTTTATCTCTGATATCGATACGATTAATAGTGAAACTGAAAAAATTTTTCCGATTATCAAGGCGCTGTTTGATTGTGTCAAGCGATTCGAATCCGAGTTTAACGCGCTCAAAACCGACAAAAACCTGCTTACATATTCCGATATCGAACATCTCACCGTAAAGCTCCTCTGTGATAATATGGACGGAGAAATAAGCTTTACCGATATTTCCGAGGAAATATCACGCGAGTTTGATTTGATTATGGTTGACGAGTTTCAGGATATCAACGATACCCAGAATCTTATTTTCAGAGCGGTCAGCAGAGACAGAAACAATCTCTTTGTTGTCGGCGACGTCAAGCAGAGCATCTATGGCTTCCGTCAGGCTAAGCCCGATATTTTCATTGACTACAAAAACAGATACAGGCTCTATGACAGGGAGAATCCCGAATATCCCGCGAAGATTATACTAGACAGGAATTTCAGAAGCCGAAAGGGAGTAATCGAAGCATGCAACTTTGTTTTTTCAACGCTTATGTCTGAGGAAATCGGCGGAATAGAGTATTCAGACGAGGAAAAGCTGGTATATGGCGCGACATATCCCGCAAGCTCCGCTGTGAATATGGAGCTTATGTTTATTGATACCGCCGAAATCAACAAGGAAGAGGACGAGAAAAAGGAAGCGTTCGAGGCGGCTCGAGTTGCCGAAAAAATCTATAAGCTAATGTATGAGGAAAAGCTTCAGGTTAAGGACGGCGACTCAACCCGTCCCGTAACCTACGGTGATATCGCCGTGCTTTTGCGCAGCGCTAAGGGTGACACAAGGCGTGCCGTAACTTTTGCAAATACCTTTAAAGAGTACGGTATTCCCGTTATCTCGTCAGAAAAAAACAATTTCTTTGAGGAAAACGAGATTAAGATTATGCTTAATTTTCTCAGAGTTATTGATAATCCCGTGCAGGATATCCCGATTTTATCAGTTTTGATGAGCCCGATGTTCGGTTTTACTTCCGACGATATGGCTCGAATACGCGCTGAATACCGCCGTATGCCTATATATAACGCTGTTAAACAGAGTGCCGATAATGACGATAAATGCCTTGACTTTATAACTTTTCTCACAAGAATGCGTTCTCTTGCCGTCACAACACCCGTGGACAGGCTGATAGGAATTATCCTCAGTGAAACAGGCTTCGGTTCTATTGTCACCGCCGCTGAAAATATGACATCCAGAAACCTGTATCTTTTGCGGGAGTTCGCGAGAAAATATGCGGGAAGCGGATACAAAACTCTTACTGCGTTTATCAATTATGTTGACAGAATGAGCGAGAACGGAACCATCATCAACTCGGGTGACGAACCCGGGGTGGACAATCTCAATGCTGTTCGGATTATGAGTATCCACGCAAGCAAGGGACTGGAATTTCCCGTGTGCTTCCTCTCATCAACGTCTACAAAGTTTAATCTTCAGGATACTACCTCGGATTTGGTAATCAGCGACGCGGGCGGAGTAGGCATACGCTATCTCGACAATATAATCAAATACGACACTATCCAGAGAAAAGCTGTCGGAATGATGATGTCGGACGCTCAGCTTTCCGAGGAAATGCGCGTGCTATATGTAGCGCTCACCAGAGCGAGGGAGAGGCTGATTATAACTTCGGCTCAGCAGAATCCCGAATCATATCTGTCACGTCTTGAATCTAGGATTACTTCCTATCCGATTTCACCTTATGTTATAAAGCGCTCGCGTTCGTTTTCGGACTGGATTTTCACAGCGGCACTTGCTAATCCGTCGTGCAAATTGCGTCATGAAATCGAACCCGATTATACGAACTACAGTGAGGATTACCGTCCGTGGCATGTCAGCGTAGTCGGTAAATCAAGTGAGTTTGAAGATTTTGACGAGGGCGATATTGTAACCGAACAGACTGCGGTAAGCAGCGTAAATCCCGACACAGGGGTAATCCGAAAATTTCTGGAAAGACTGAATTTTGAGTATAAAAATAAGCCCATTGTTTCGCTGCCGACAAAGGTCAGCGCGTCGGAGCTTTCACACAGGGACAACGGGATTTTTAACAAACTGCTGCTCAGACCTGTTTTTCTGACCGAAAAGAAGTCGTCGGGCGCTCAGAAGGGTACTGCGTTCCATGCCTTTATGGAGCATTGCGACATAATAAAGGCAAAAGATAATCTCAAATCCGAAGCCGAAAGGCTCGTCAGCGATGGTTTCCTGTCTGACAAAGATATTGAGCTTCTTGACTTTAAAGCTTTAAACGAGTTTTTCAACAGTTCTTTAATCAGCCGTGTTATAAACAGCGGAGAGTACTTCCGAGAGTATACGTTTACGGTTAAGATTAACGCGTCTGATTATGACCCCGATATTCCCGACGATTTTAAAGAGAATAAAATCATTATGCAGGGAGCTGTTGATCTTGCGTTCATTGAGAACGGCGAGATTGTACTCGTAGATTATAAGACAGATAGGGTAAAGGACATCGAAAAGCTTGCCGTGATGTACCGCAAGCAGGTTGAACTGTATAAAAACGCTCTTGAGGAAACCATGAACAAGAGGGTAAAGGAAATAATAATCTACTCTGTTCATCTTAATAAAGAACTCAAAGTATAAGAAAACGGACTGTAGCATCGGTTACAGTCCGTTGTGTTTTAAACTTCGTAATCACAGTAATCGCAGAACATTCTGCCGTTTTTGTCGTAGAAATTCTTCGGTAGATAGAACTGCTGCGGGTCGTTCGTGATACATTTCGGATTTGAGCATTTGTGTTCGGTGCTGATAATCGGGTCGGGCAGCTCAAACAGAAATGAGCCTTCAGCTCTCAGCAGGAGCACAATCAGAGCCATTCTGCCGTACATTCCGTATTCAGCCTGCTTGAAGTAACATGCTCTCGGGTCGTCGTCAACTTCAATTGCTATCTCGTCAACTCTCGGCAGCGGATGAAGAATTATCATATCCTTTTTGGCGAGTTTGAGCTTGTCTATATCTAGAACGAACACGCCTTTCTGCTTTTCGTATTCCTCCTCGGTTGCGAAACGCTCTCGCTGAATACGCGTCATATAGAGCACGTCAAGGTTTGATATAGCGTCCTTTAGATTGTTGATTTCCTCGTACGGACAATTGGCGTTGTCAAGAATATCCTTGATATATTGCGGAACAGTTAATTCCTTTGTGGAAATAAGCACAAAGCTGTTGCCCTCAAAATGACTCATCGTCTTAATCAGCGAATGAACGGTTCTGCCGTTAAGCAAATCACCGCATAGTCCGATTTTGAGGTTATTGAGTCTGCCTTTCTCAAAATTGAGCGTTACAACATCTGTGAGCGTCTGCGTCGGGTGAAAATGTCCGCCGTCACCGCAGTTTATCAGCGGAACATCGCTGTAGAGTGACGCCGCTTTAGCTGAACCCTCGGTTGGATGACGCATAGCGATAATGTCGGAGTAACTGCTTACGACCGAAATTGTGTCCTTAAGGTTTTCGCCCTTGGCGACAGATGAGTTCATCGGATTGTCAAAGCCGATAGTCTTTCCGCCCAGTCTCATCATAGCTGTCTGGAACGACATCTGAGTTCTTGTTGACGGCTCATAAAACAGCGTCGCCATAATCTTGCCGTCGCAGGCGTGCTTATAAACGTCGGGACGCTGTTTGATAACGCCCGCAAGTCTTATGGTCTGTTCGAGTTCGTCAATTGTCATATATTCGAGGTCAATCAGATTCTTATGTTTCATATTCCGCTTCCTTCACAAATTTTTTTTATTGTATCAAATTTTATCTTGTATTGCAAGCATAATAGTATTACGGATTTATTCTGCTCTTGATTTTTAAAATTTTTTAGTGTATAATATCAGAGCAATATGCCGGTGTGATGGAATTGGCAGACG
>JAILPC010000037.1 GCA_024690465.1 Ruminococcus sp. | reverse complement strand
AATAATTTCAGCGCCAACAACACTATAACCACCATAACACTTCCCGCTACTCTTGCCTCCAATGGTTATGGTTCAGGCGCGTTCAAAAACTGTTCAGCGCTTGCAAGCATAAAAGTTGCTTCGGACAGCAGTTATTATCTTTCAAAAGATGGCGTATTAATTCATAAGACAATGAATAGGATAGAGCAGTATCCGCCCGCAAAGACAAGTACGTCCTATACTATTAGTTATACGATTGGCACTGACGCTTTTTACAATTGTCAGTATCTTACAAGTGTAACAATACCAAATAATTGGGGTAATTATTCTTCCGCATATTTTAAAAATTGTCCTAATCTTACAAGTATAAACGCCAATTCGAGCAATACAAATTTTTCTACGGAAAACGGCGTTCTTTATAATAAGGATAAAACAGAAGTAATTGAATGCCCTCCAGGAAAAACAGGTTCGTTTACAATCCCGAGCAGTGTTACAAAGATTGGCTATGATTCATTTGACAATTGCGCAAAACTTACAAGTGTAGAAATCCCCGACAGCGTTACTACCATAAGTTCAAGTGCGTTTGTTGGATGTACGGGTCTTACAAGCATAACGATTCCCAGCAGTGTTACTTCTATAGGTTATGGTGCGTTTTCAGATTGTACGGGACTTACAAGCATAACGATTCCCAACAGCGTCACAAGTATTGGAAGCAGCGCGTTCGAAAATACTGCTTATTATAATAATAACAACAACTGGTCGAATAATGTGCTTTACATAGGTAACCATCTGATAAAAGCCAAAACCGCAGTTTCAGGGAATTATTCTGTCAACAGCGGAACCGTTTCTATCGCTCAATCAGCGTTTCAAAACTGTTCAAGCATTACAGGAATAGAAATCCCCGACAGTGTTACTACCATAGGTTCAAGCGCGTTTTATAAATGCACAGGACTTACAAGTGTAGAACTCCCCGATGGTGTTACTTCAATTAGCAGCAGTTTATTCTACCAATGTTCTAACCTTGCGAGTATAGAACTCCCCGATGGTGTTACTTCAATAGGCAATTCTGCATTCTATCAATGTTCAAGTCTTACGAGTATAGAACTCCCCGATGGTGTTACTTCAATAGGCGATTCTGCATTCTATCAATGTTCAAGCCTTACAGAAATAGAAATCCCCGACAATGTTACTACCATAGGTTCAAGCGCGTTTTATAAATGCACAGGACTTACGAGCGTAGAAATCCCCGACAGTGTTACTACCATAGGTTCAAGCGCGTTCTATCAATCGACAGGACTTACGAGCGCAACAATCGGTACGGGAATAACGAACATAAATGGCAGCGCTTTTAATGGCTGTTCAAATCTTAAAAAAGTAACTATAAATCGTAACGGAGGCTATTCTATCGGCTCCAACGCGTTTGCTAACTGTAAGTCAGGATTAAAGCTTATCGGATATAGCGGTTCGGCGGCTCAAACCTACGCGACAAATAACAGCGGAGTCGAGTTCGTTGATATCGAAAACATACCTGCAGAGCCGCAAACTGATGTATTAGTTGAATCTTTGACTCACAGCGTTACTTATTACACAGGTGATTCCGATTATTATGACAACTGTGATATGTACTCGTTTGTTGCTTCAAAGAGCGGTGTCGTCGAAATTTATTCGTCTTACAACAGCTCATATGTAAATACTTACGGCTATTTATATGACAGCAATAATAATCAGCTTACATTTGATGACGAGAGAGCGAGCAACGGACAGTTTAAGATTACATATAATGTTACAGCTAATACGACATACAAAGTCGGTGCTCGCCCATACTCATATTCAAATTATTCTTCCAGCCCCGCTGTATTTGATGTTCATGTTGCGTATGTTACCGCGGAAAACGGCTTTACTTATACAGTAAGCGGTTCAAACGCCTCAATAACAGGCTACGCGGGCGCGAGCGGCAATATCTCTATTCCTTCTACTGTTGACGGGGATAAAACCGTTACAAGTATTGCTTCGAGCGCGTTCAGAGGCAACACGACAATAACGGGCGTAACTATTCCGAACAGTGTTACGTCTTTGGGGTCATATGCGTTTCACGGCTGCTCAAATCTTGAGAGTGTAACAATCGGAAGCAACATTTCTACAATATACTATTATTGTTTCGCGTATTGTTCAAAACTCACAAACGTAACTATTCCGAACGGAGTTAAATATATTTACAGCAACGCGTTTAGTGATTGTTATAGACTTGAGAGCGTTACCATTCCCTATAGTGTAACGAGTATATCCGACAACGCGTTCTCAAGCTGTTCAAAGATTACTTCATTAACAATTGACGGCAGTTATGGTTTTACAATGACTACGTCAAACTTCCCAAAAACTCAAATTACAAATTTGACAGTAACGGGTACAGCTATAAAGAACAGCGCGTTTAATAACTTCTCAAAGCTCACGAGCGTAACAATTCCGAACGGTGTTACGAGTATAGGTAATTACGCTTTCCAGTCTTGTTCGAGTCTTACGAGTATAGAAATCCCCGGCAGCGTTACAAGTTTAGGTTATTATGCGTTTTACTACTGCTCTAAGCTTGAAGGTGTAACTTTCTATAACAGCGGGACTTATACAATCGGCGACAGCGCGTTTGTCAGCTGCAAGAACGGATTAACACTTACAGGCTACAAAAACAGTGCGGCGCAAACTTATGCGAACCAATATAGCAATGTTAATTTCTTCGATATTGAAACCGAAGAGTTAGTCACCACTCTGGTTCATCACGTTAGTTATATTTACGGAAGTTCAGATAATTATAACAACTGCGATATATATCCGTTTATCGCTTCAAAGGACGGCGATATAGTTGTTTATTCGACCTACAGCGGCACGAAAATCAACACATACGGATATTTATATAACAATAATAACAGCCAGCTTACGTCTAACGACGACGGCGGCGGTGACAGCCAGTTCAAGTATACTTACTCTGTTACTGCGGGCACGGTATATAAAGTCGGTTCCCGTCCTACCAATTATTCTAACTATTCTACTAACCCAGCGCTATTTGATGTTCATGTAGAATATGTTCTCAGTGAAAACGGATTTGTATATACCGTCGACGGTTCAAATGCCACAATCATCGGCTATAACGGTTCGGGCGGCAATATTACAATCCCGTCTACCATTGGAGGAGATAAAACCGTTACGACTATAGCCTTCGGTGCTTTCCAAAGCAAACAATCAATTACGGGCGTAACAATCCCAAGCAGTGTTACGAGTATCGGAAATGAAGCGTTCTACAATTGCTCAAACCTTGAGAACGTAACAATCGGTGACCATGTTCAGACTATAGGAAGCAACGCGTTCCAATACTGCTCAAAGCTGACCAGTATATCAATTCCGAACAGCGTTACAAGCATAGGAAATCATGCGTTTGTATACTGTTCCAAGCTTGGCAGTCTGACTATAGGCGACCATGTTCAAAGTATTGGTTCATACGCATTTAGTAACTGCACAAGTTTGACAAACGTAACAATTCCCGACAGTGTTACGAGTATTGGCAGTTATGCGTTCCAGAATTGTTCGGGGCTTACAACCTTAACAATAGGCGACCACGTTCAGACTATAGGCGATAATGCGTTCTATAACTGCTCAAGTCTTACAAGCGTATCGATTCCGAACAGCGTTACAAGCTTAGGACAAACAGCATTTTACAATTGCTCTAAGCTTTCTAGTTTAACAATAGGCTCAGGTCTTACAACTATAAGCGATTGTGCGTTCCAGTATTGCTCAAGCCTTACGAGCTTAACAATTCCAAGTAATATCACAACCCTTGCGTTTGGCGCGTTCGCGAGCTGCACGGGACTTACAAGCATAACAATTCCGAACACTGTTACGACATTAGCCAGAGCCGCGTTCTATAACTGCTCCAGCGCAACAAGCTTAACATTGAGCAGCAATATTCAGACTATCGGATATGAAGCGTTTTGCGGCTGCAGTAAAATAACAAGCGTAACAATCCCGAATAGCGTTACACTCATAGACACTGGCGCGTTCCGAAGCTGTTCTAGTCTTTCAAACTTAACAATAGGCAGCAATGTTGCGACTATAGGACAGTCCGCTTTTGAGAGTTGTACATCTCTTACAAGCGTATTGATTCCGAACAGCGTAACAAGCATAGGATACAGCGCGTTCCGGTCTTGCTCAAGCCTTACAAGCTTAACCTTAGGCGACCATGTTCAGACTATAGGCAGTTATGCGTTTTATAACTGCTCAAAAATCAAAACAGTAACAATTCCTGCCAGTGTAACGAGTATAGAAGGTTACGCGTTTTATAACTGCTCAAAGCTTTCAAAAGCAACAGTGCTTAACAGCAGTGTTTCCTTCGGCAGCTACGTGTTCAGCAATACCACCGACAGAGTCAAGATGCTTGGCTACAGCGGCTCAACCACTCAGACCTACGCTTCTGATTACTGGAATCTTTATTTCTATGATATAGAGGTCGGTATCCCCGCGTTTGAGTATTCGCTTGACAAGGATAACAACGCTACAATCACTGTATATAACGGAGAAGATTCAGAGGTTGAGATTCCTTCTCAGATTGACGAGCATCCCGTTATAGCTATTGGCTCTAGCGTTTTCAAGAATTGTGAAATTACGAGCGTAACTATTCCGAACGGCGTTACAACCATCGGTTACGGCGCGTTCCAGAACTGCGCAAGTCTCGCTAATATTACAATTCCCGACAGCGTTATAAGCATAGGACAATATGCGTTCGATAATACAGCATATTATAACGATAATAATAACTGGTCAAATGATGTGCTTTACATAGGTCATCATCTGATAAAAGCCAACTCCTCAATCTCAGGAACATATTCTATCAACAGCGGAACAGTTTCTATCGCTGATTCAGCGTTCCAGGGATGTTCAAACCTCACGGGTATAGATATTCCCGACGGAGTTAAAGGCATAGAGAGTTATGCTTTTTACAGTACAGGATTGACGAGCGTAACAGTTCCCTCAAGCGTTACAACTATCGGCTATTGTGCTTTTAGTTATTGTACAAGTCTCACGGCGATAACCGTTGACGAAAACAACCCGAATTACTGCTCGGACAACGGTATTCTCTATAATAAGGATAAAACATTACTGATTACCTGTCCCGCGGGAAAAACAGGCTCCGTTACAATCCCCGACACTGTTACAATTATTGACAATAGCGCGTTTTATTATTGCTCGGGACTTACGAGTATAATTATCCCCGACACCGTAGTGGATATGGGGTATACCGCGTTCGGATACTGCTCGGGTCTTACAAGCTTGGATATTCCGAGCGGCGTCGCGGTATTAAAGAGCAGCGTGTTCACAAATTGCTCGGGACTTACAAGCATAACCATCCCCGACAGCGTTGAGACGATCGAGTGGAGCGTGTTCTCCAACTGCTCGAGCCTTACGAGTATTGATATTCCCGACAGCGTTAAAAGCGTCGGCAGCGGCTCCTTCAGCGGTTGCTCGAGCCTTCAGAGCGTGACAATCGGCGACGGGCTTACGACCATAAGCGGCGGTTTGTTCGCGGGTCTAAGCAGCCTTCAGAGCGTAACGCTCGGCAGCGGTATCAGACAGATACAGGGCGGCGGATTCAGCGGTTCAGGACTCACGACTGTGACAATCGGCGATAATGTGGAAATTCAAGGCGGCGCGTTCAGCAGTTGTACAAGTCTTACAAGCGTAACAATCGGCGATAACGCAAATCTACAAAGCGGCGCGTTCGGTAGTGACACAAGCCTTGAGAGCGTAACAATCGGCGATAACGCAAACATAAACAGCGCGTTTAGCGGTTGCTCGAGCCTTGCGAGCGTATCAATTGAAGGCGGAGTTTTAAACGGCGGAGCGTTCTATGGATTAAGCAGTATTACAGACTTAACGCTCGGAAGCGGAGTTACGAGTATTGGCTCCGGCGCGTTCCAGAATTGTTCTGGTCTCACGAGTGTGGATATTCCAAGCAGCGTAACTAACATAGGAAGCTACTCGTTTGACAGTTGTTCAAATCTCACAAGCATAACAATTCCTGACAGCGTCACAATTATAGACAGCAGTACGTTCCAGAATTGTTCAAGTCTTGAGAGTGTAACAATAGGCAGCGGTGTTGAAACAATATTTAGCAACGCGTTCAAGAATTGTTCAAGTCTTACGAGCGTTGTAATTCCTTCAAACGTTACAACTATCAGCAGCAGCGTGTTCAACAACTGTTCAAATCTCGCGTCAGCGACTATACTTAACTCAAGCACGTATATTGGTGATAACGCTTTTGCTAACTGTGACTCCAATCTGGTTATGTACGGATATGCTAACTCTACGGCGCAGACTTACGCGACAAACAACAACATTACTTTCGTGCCGTTCTATAGCGAAAACAGCTTTACATATTTTGCTACAGGCTCAGACGCAACTATCATAAGCTACTCAGGCGCGGGCGGCAGCGTAACTGTTCCGTCTACAGTCGGAGGAAACAAGACTGTCAAGGCAATTGCCGACAACGCTTTTAAGGATAACACAAGCATTACGAGCGTAATAATCCCCGACAGCGTTACAACTATCGGAAGTAACGCGTTCAGCGGATGTACAAACTTTACAATCTACGGCTATGACAGCTCTGCCGCTGAGACTTACGCGGACAATAATGACATTCCGTTCACTGTTCTTGTAAATACAAATACAGGCAGCGGTTACGCTTACAATCCGCTCACAGCTTCTCAGGCGAGAGATAACGACGATACAATCTTCGGTCTCGGTCAGAATTCCTTCGGCAACATCGAGCTTCTCGGCGTTCAGCAGAAAACCGACAAAGGAACCAACGATATGCGCTTCGTAGCGGTAGTCAACGAGGGTATTATCAAGAGTTCTCAGGAAGAAAACGGCGAAATTGCCGACTATGGCTTTGTCGTAGCGAAGACGGCTAAGACATCTACCGTCGAAGCAACTGAAAACTTAATCAAAAAGGTTACTCTTGGCGCAGAGGGTTCGGCAAATCGCAGCTGCTTATACACCGAAAACAGCTACAGCGGTAATTACGGCAGGAGCGATTCAAACACCAAGTATAAGTATGTAACCTTCGCGATAAAGAATGTTACTGCTGACCAGGGCTTTGTTGTTCGTTTCTATGTCAAGACCAAGTCAGGCAAAGTTTATTACGCGAATTACAACACTGATTATACAGGTTGCGTAACAAGCTACAGCGGACTTACAAACGCGTTAGCATAATGAAAGGAGAATAATATAATGAAAAACTTATACAAAATTCCCGAAATTATTGTTGAAGAACTGATGAAACAGGATGTTCTTTGCGCGTCTAAAGAATACGACCGACTTGAGAACCGAACAGTTGAGGATGTTTGGGATACTCTGGAAGGTTTCGCGTCAATAGATTTGCCTTAAATACAATTTAATATAATAAAAGGGCAGAGAGCGCAATATCAGTATTGCGCTCTCGCCCTGTTTTTGCGGGCTTTCAAGTCCCTGCTCGCATAACAAAAGAACAGGGTATCCGTTGGATACCCTGTTCTTTTGGTGCGAGCGACGGGACTTGAACCCGTACGTCAAAGACACACGCCCCTCAAACGTGCCTGTCTGCCTATTCCAGCACGCTCGCGTATTCAATTTAAACAGCTTATAGATTATATCACTGTAATTTGATTTTGTCAACAATTTTATTGACTATTATTATATTTTGATATAAAATATTTTTATCTTAAAAAATTGAAGGTCAGATTAATGAGCAAATTATTCAAGGTTTCAACGGCATTTGTATGTATTTGTCTGATGTTCTTTTCAACAGCCGCTTACGCAGCGAGCGAGAGTATATTGACTTCAGACGTGACAGTAAAAACCGACAGGCTTTTTGAGGTTAAAGTCGGTCTGAAGTCCGGTCGTACAATTACAGCCATAGGATTCAGCCTAAAATATAATCCCAAAGACATCGCCGTCCGTGAGCCTGTCTGCAATATTTCAACGGCAAAAGTCAGGTTCAACGACAAGAACGGCAAAACGGATATTATCTTCCTGTGTTCCGATGGTATAAAGTGCAGCGAGTTTCCCACTCTTTTTACTATGAAGTACAAGAAAATCAGCGGGAACAACACTAAAATCACAATCAGCGCTTTTGACTGTGTAGACAGTAAGCTCATAAATTTTACTCCTCCGAAATCCGCTGTGTGCAGTGTAAAAGCTGACGCCGCAACGTCTTCGGAGAGCAAGCGCAAAGGCAAATCGGGCGGTGCCGCTTATGACAAAGACGGCAGTGGCGATGAAGATATTCTCGAAACCTCAGACCACGGCGGTTACGCCGAAAACGATGAAGACGAGATAGAAACCTTCAGCGGTGATGATGAACCGTGGTATCTGAAAATTCTGCCGATTGCCGCGCTGGCTTTTATTCTGCTGTTTTTCGCAATCTTGCTCTACCAGAACACATTAATCAAAAAAGCAGAGAAACGAAGGGAAGAGGAAGAGCATCCGATATCCTTAAATAACGACGAAGATTAAAAGTCCGCTTTTTTGCGGACTTTTCTTTATACAAACCTGTTCAGTTTTTCGTCGTATTCATAATCTATCGCTTTGAGCTTTTCGATAAGATTGTCTTTGTTCTCGCCCATATCCTCACATAATTCGTCGAGATTGCCGTAAAAATCTCTGAGTTTTGTGTTCACTGCAGACAAAAGCATCATCGCGTCGTTTGGCAAATCCATTTAATCACCTCATACAAATGATATCAGTTTTTGCTCTGATAGTAAAGAAAATTTTTTAAAACCCTT
>JAILPC010000009.1 GCA_024690465.1 Ruminococcus sp. | reverse complement strand
CCAGACACCTCAGCGAACCATGCAGCCGCGTCGACAAAGAAGTCGCCGCCTTTTATTATCAAGACCAGACCTACCGCAAAGAGCAGGTACATTAAAAACGTTTCCATTTGTTACTCCTTTTTTGAAAACGGACATCCGCAGTAGTTCTGACGATAGAGGTTATACTCTTTTGACAGTTCTATTGAGCGTTTGTAGCCGTTCTTCTTCTTGAAGTCTGACGGAAGATATTTAACTTGGTACTCCTCGGCAATCTTTTCGCCGATGGAGTTTATTTTTTCGGCGTTCTTCAGAGGCGAAATGGTGAGCGTAGTAGCAAAGCAGTCCGCTCCGATTTTTTTACAGTACTCTGCCGCCTCTCTGAGTCTGAGCTCAAAGCACACCGAGCAGCGCGCGCCGCCCTCGGGCTCGTCCTCAAGACCTTTTACCGCGGCGAAGAATGTATCGGGATTATAATCGCCCTTGAGCAGTTTAATCGGGTATTTATGAGGAATCTCTTCAATCAGCCGCTCAACCTCTCCGAGCCTGTAACCGTATTCCTCGGGAAAGGTAATGTTGGGATTATAATACAAAACAGTTATATGAAAAAATTCGGACAAATATTCCAGTACATAGCTGGAACACGGAGCGCAGCAGGCATGCAGCAAAAGCGCGGGCGCTCTGCCCTCCTGTGTGTTGCGCTCAATGAGCGCGTCCATATTTTTTTGAGCGTTATTCATTCAGACACCTCAGAATTTCGTCGGCGGTTTTTACCACGCGCTTCGCTCCCGCGTTCAGGAGCTCTTCTCTGCCGCGGAATCCCCACTCCACGCCAATCATATCAACACCCGCGTTTTGAGCGGTGTAAACATCGACATCGCTGTCGCCGATATACAGGCAATCGCAAGGCTCTGTTCCGATTTCAGAGAGCAGCGCAAGCAAAGCCGACGGGTCAGGCTTTACGGGATACTCGGGGCGATTTCCCCAAGCCGCGGTAAAGCTGTGATTTGGATATACATTTGAAAGTATCTGCGCGACAAACTCATCAGGTTTGTTTGAAAGCACACCTGTTTTTACGCCCAAATCGCTCAGATTCCGGAGCATTTCGGCGCAGCCGTCGTAGGCACTGACGTTGTCGTTGCAATGCGCTTCATAATATTTTCCGAAGGCTTCACCGACAGCCTGAGCTAAGTTTTCGTCATAGCTGCCGCCCATAGCTCTTTTGACAAGCATTTCTTTGCCGTTGCCGACAAACTTCTTGTATTTTTCAACCGAATGAACGGGCAGGCCGACCTTCCTGAGCCCCTCGTTGACCGCGTTAGCCAGATCGACAATCGTGTCGACCAGCGTGCCGTCGAGATCAAAAACTACAGCTTTATACATCAGAAGCCTTTCTCCTGTTCAAACAGAATCGCGCGGCAAGGCGCCGCCTCAAGTCCGTCAAGACGAATCGGGAACGCCGAGAGAGTATAGTCGTTGCCGTCCTCGATACCCGAAAGGTCGAGGTTTTCGAGAATAACGACATCTCCCCTCGCGAGCGCGAGGTGAGTTCTCTCGTTGTCAAAATCAGCGCCGATTGACTGGCGGTCTATACCGATAAGCACAAGACTGCTGTCGGCTATAACATTAGCCGCGGAGCTCTCGATTCCGCCGTCGCCTTTTGTATGGATAAGCAGGCGCTTCCTGCATTTCGGCAGAATACGCTCCATATCCTGACCTGTCAGGATTCTGTCGGTGGTAATGACACTGCATTTTCCGTAAAACACTGCCATGCGAATCTGATCAATCCGCTTGCCGCTCGGATAAAAATGAAAAGGCGCGTCAATATGCGTACCTGTATGAGCGCTCATAGAGAAAAGACTGAGGTTATACTCGTCGCCTTTTTCAATGCTTTTTACATACTCGCTGTATGTTTCGGGGTCGCCCTCATACGGAGGCGTATCAAAAATATTTCTGCTGATATCGTAAATATACATAGTACCGCCGCCTTTCCGTATAAGTATATCATAATACTTTGAATATTACAATATAAACAGCAAAAAGGCTCGGACGAGCCGAGCCTTTCGCTTAGATTATGTTAAATTATGAAACCTTAATCTTAGCTGTGAACTTCTTAGTTCCCGCGAGGTACTTAGCGTTACCTTTGGCAGTAACCTGAACATATACAGAATAAGTCTTGCCCTTCTTGAGGCCCTTCTTAACAGTCATCTTACCGTTTTTAGCGATAGTAATCTTGCCGTCGCCCTTAAGCTTCTTGTAAGTAAGCGTGCCCTGAGCCTTAGTTACAGCAACATACTTGGCAGGAGCAAGAGTTGATTTCTTCTTAGAAGAAACTTTAGCAGTCTTAGCTTTAACAGTTATGGGGTTAGCCATCTTCTTAACTGTAACCTTTGCTGTAGTCTTATTAATTACAGAACCGGCTTTTGCTGTGATTGTGATTGTAGCAGTACCTGCCGCAACGCCCTTAACAACGCCCTTGTTAGAAACTGTAGCAACAGAAGTCTTGCTGGACGAGTAAGTTACTGAAGTTGCGAGCTTAACTGTAGCAATCGAAGCTGTCTTGCCGACATAGATTGTCTTGGGACCTGTTGTGATCTTGGGCTTGAGATATGTGTTCTCTACAGCACATGTTCTGTAAGACTCAGTCTTGTTGCCCTCACCGTCATCGAGTGTCTCTTTGAAGGTAATCTTTGTTGTGCCTTCCTTAACGCCTGTAACCGTAACCTTGGATTTCCACATCTCGCTGCCTTCGTTAGCGGCTACCGCGCTTACCTTAGCGATGTCTGCGTCATCAGTAGAAACCTCGAGGTTAGCGGGCTCAGCATTACAGAGAACATCATATGTGGGATCGTCGTTGAGGTAGTTATAGATGCTTGTGTCAGAAATCTGGAGTGAGGACGGGAAGTCGCCGTTAGCGAAGTATGTGTCACCCAGCTCAGGAGTTAAACCATACTTGCCTTCGCCATAGTAATAGAACCAATCGCCCTTTGTTGTTGTAGCGCCTGAGAACTCGTTAACAGTTGTGTCTTTGGGGTTAACAACATAGATCATGCCGTCCATGCTCTCTAAACCGTTCTCATAGAAGCCGTAGGGATCGTCATCAACGTCAACATACTTTGTCATAACGTCGATTGTCTGGTAGTTGAAACCGTAGTTCGGATGCTGGTTGGACTGACCGCCGTCAACAGTGTTGTCGAAGATGATTGTGCCTGCATCCTCGGGAACGTGTGCTACAAAGATATGGGGATCGTCAGGATCCTGTTCGAGAATTCTGAATCCCGGCCAACCCTGAGCGTTGTCGCCCTTGTAGTCGTCAGAGTTGTAGGATGTTGTCCACCAATAGATACCTGCTGAGCAGGAATCGAGGTTTTTGCCGTCATAGTTGTCGTTACGATCGTTATACCAGCTGTCGGGCATATAGAAACGATATGTCTTTGTGCCAACCTGGATTTCAGGATCAGAGTTAACGACATCTGTAATAACAGGTCTTGTGCCATAAGAAGCCTCAGTTGTCTTCATAACAGGATTGCCTTCACCGTCAACGATGATGTCGCCTGTAAGTTCATCTCTTGAAGGATAACTGATTGTGCCTGTTCTGGGAGCAGTCTTGTCTACCGCTGACGCCATTACGATAGCCATTGAAGCTAACATAAGTACAGCAAGTACTAAGCTTAAAGTTCTTTTGAAAATCTTCATTTTTCAAATTCCTCCTAAATTTTTATTTTTCCGCATTAGCGGAATTTAAGCTTAATCATATTATAGTTTAATTGACTGTGATTTGCAAGTGATTTTATCAAAAAAACGCCGCCGAAAATAAATTTAGATATTTACACAAATTGAGCGCAAGTTTTTTATGCACAAACACAACTAAAAATGAACAAAATATGTAATTTGTAAACACACAAAATACCCTTGACATTTAGCCGCATTTTTATTAGTATATTTAGTGGTAATTTTTTATGGAAATGAGGATTTCGTATGGATAACACTAAAAAAAGTATGGAAAGCCTGGTAGCGCTTTGCAAAGGCAGAGGCTTTGTATATCCCGGTTCCGAGATTTACGGCGGACTCGCTAACACATGGGACTACGGTCCCTTAGGCGTACTGCTCAAAAACAACATCAAGAACGCGTGGCTCAAGAAGTTTGTGCAGGAGAACAAGTACAACGTAGGTCTTGACTCGGCTATTCTTATGAATCCGCAGACCTGGATTGCGTCAGGTCACCTCGGCGGCTTCTCAGACCCGCTTATGGACTGCCGCGAGTGTAAAACACGCCACAGAGCCGACAACCTCATCGAGGACTTTGACGGCACAAATGTCGCGGGCTGGACTAACGAGC
Organism: Ruminococcus sp.; assembly: GCA_024690465.1. Taxonomy (GTDB): domain Bacteria; phylum Bacillota; class Clostridia; order Oscillospirales; family Acutalibacteraceae; genus Ruminococcoides. The sequence continues at coordinate 8,494 of JAILPC010000009.1, read as the reverse complement.
AGATGATGGACTACATAAACGAGAAGAACATCCCCTGCCCCGACTGCGGAAAGCACAATTTCACCGACATCCGCCAGTTCAACCTTATGTTCAAGACATTCCAGGGCGTTACCGAGGACACCAAGAACGAGCTTTACCTCCGTCCCGAGACCGCTCAGGGTATTTTTGTAAACTTCGCCAATATACAGCGCACAAGCAGAAAAAAGGTGCCCTTCGGCGTTGCTCAGATCGGCAAGAGCTTCCGCAACGAGATTACCCCGGGTAACTTCATCTTCCGCGTAAGAGAGTTTGAGCAGATGGAGCTCGAGTTCTTCTGTAAGCCCGACACCGACCTCGAGTGGTTCGAATACTGGAGAGGCTTCTGCCGCGACTGGCTGTATTCTCTCAACATCAAGCCCGAGAATCTCAGACTCCGCGACCACGACAAGGAAGAGCTCAGCTTCTACTCTAAGGCGACAACCGACTTCGAGTACCTCTTCCCCTTCGGCTGGGGCGAGCTCTGGGGTATCGCAGACAGAACAGACTACGACCTCACTCAGCATATCAACACCAGCGGAAAGAGCTTGGAGTACTTCGACCCGACAACCAACGAGAAGTACATTCCCTACGTTATCGAACCGTCGCTCGGCGTTGAAAGACTGTTCCTCGCGATTATGACCGAGGCTTACGACGAGGAAGTCATCAACGAGAAGGACACAAGAACAGTGCTCAGACTGCACCCCGCTCTCGCGCCGTTCAAGGCAGCAGTGCTTCCGCTCTCGAAGAAGCTCGGCGACAAGGCTGAAGCGGTATTCGAGGAGCTCTCAAAGAACTTCAGCGTTGACTATGACGACGCCGGCTCAATCGGTAAGCGTTACCGCCGTCAGGACGAAATCGGCACACCTGTATGTATCACATACGACTTTGACTCTGTTGACGACGGATGCGTTACAATCCGCAACCGCGACACTATGGAGCAGGAAAGAGTCGCTATTGATAAGCTCAATGATTATCTTGCCGAACTCGTAAAATTCTAATAAAGAAATATAACGCTTATAACAAAAGGCTCGGATTTCTCCGAGCCTTTACTTTTGCTTATTTACATATCTGCCAATACTTCCTTAATCCTCTCAACCGCTTCGATTGTGCTCTCGCGGTCGCCGAATGAGGTCAGGCGGAAATAGCCCGCGCCGTTAGCGCCGAAGCCCTCGCCCGGGGTACCGACCACGTTAGCCTTCTCGAGCAGGAAGTCAAAGAACTCCCAGCTGCCCATTCCGTTCGGGCATTTGAGCCAGATGTAGGGCGAGTTCTTGCCGCCCGTGTAGTAGATACCGAGCTCATCCATAGCGGACGAAATTATTCTCGCGTTCTCCTGATAATAGGCGATGTTCTCTTTAATCTGGCGCTGTCCCTCATCGCTGAATACCGCCGCAGCGCCGCGCTGAACAGGCCACGAAACGCCGTTGAACTTTGTAGCCTCTCTGCGGTACCAGAGCTTATAGATATTATGACCGTCGCGCTCGAGCTCCTTGGGGATTACCGTATAGCCGCAGCGTGTGCCCGTGAAGCCCGCTGTCTTGGAGAGCGAGCAGAGCTCAATCGCGCAGGTGCGCGCGCCGTCAATAGCGAAGATTGAACGCGGACAATTGTCCTCGGTGATGAAAGCCTCATAAGCCGCGTCGTAGATAATTATGGCGTCGTTCTTGTTGGCGTAGTCAACCCAAGCCCTGAGCTCGTCATATGTATACGCGGAGCCTGTAGGGTTGTTGGGAGAGCAGAGGTAGATTATATCAGCCTTAACGTTCTCGTCAGGCATAGCGGCAAAGCCGTTCTGTTCGTTTGAGTTCGCGTAGACAATCTTCCTGCCCGCCATAATGTTCGAGTCAACATAAACGGGATATACAGGGTCTGTAACGAGAACGATGTTGTCGTCGCTGAAGATATCGCCGATGTTGCCCGAGTCTGACTTGGCGCCGTCATTGATGAGGATTTCGTCAACGCCGACAGTAACACCATAGCTCTTGTAGTAATCGGCAATCGCCTGACGCGCGAACTCGTAGCCCTCATAGTCGGGATAGCCTTTAAATGTCTCCTTTTTTCCGAGCTCGTCAGCGCCCTGCTTCATAGCCTCAACGACTACAGGAACAAGCGGCAGAGTAACGTCGCCGATACCGAGCTTGATGACCTTTTTGTCGGGATTCTTCTCTATAAAATCGCTTGTTCTCTTGGCTACCTCGGCAAAGAGGTAGTTGGGTACTAAATTGTCAAAATTTTTATTAATCTTCATATGATTACTCCCTTAAATCCTCAGATCCTTAAATCCTCAAATCCTAAATTTCTATCTCGCCGTCAAAGATTCTTCTCGCCTCGCCCGTCATATAGACAGTGTCGTCGGTGTAGTTGATTACGAGGTCGCCGCCGCGAAGCTTGATTGTGATGTCCTCGCCCTTCTTGCAGAAGCCGTTCTCACAAGCCGAAACCGCTACCGCGCAGGCGCCTGTACCGCAAGCCCAGGTTTCGCCCGAGCCTCTCTCCCACACTCTCATCTTGATTGTATGGTCGTTGAGAACCTTTACGAACTCTGTATTGACTCTCTCGGGGAACAGCGGGTCGTGCTCAAACTTAGGACCGATTTTTTCAATCTCAAGACCGTCTACGTTATCGACGAATACCACGCAATGAGGATTTCCCATCGAAACGCAGGTGACGTTCCAGTCCTTCCCGTCTATTGTGACCTTCTCGTTAATCATTCTGTCCTTGTCAAAGTTGACGGGAATGAGCTTGGGATTGAGCTCCGCCTTGCCCATATCAACTCTCAGCTTTGTAACCTCGCCGTCCTGTGTATAAGCTTTGAGTCTCTTGATGCCGCTGAGTGTTTCGATTGTGAACTCGTCGCGCTCCTTAATATCGAGCATATCGTGGTCGTAGAGGAACTTGCCGACGCAGCGGATACCGTTGCCGCACATCATACCCTCAGAGCCGTCAAGGTTGAACATTCTCATCTTAGCGTCCGCAACATCAGAGGGACAAACGAGGATAATTCCGTCGCCGCCTATGCTGAAATGGCGGTCGGAAAGGCGAACGGAAAGCGCCTCGGGGTTGTTGATTTCCTGGTCAAAGGTCGAGCAGTAGATGTAGTCGTTGCCCGCGCCCTGCATTTTGGAGAATCTGAGCTTCATCTTCTCGCTGCGCATATTGTTGATATCAACGAGCTCCGTGCTCACCTGTGAATATCTGCTTCTCAGGCTCTCCGCGAGAGCGTTCGCAGTGTCGAGCGAAGTCAGACACGGAATGTTGCGCTCAACAGTCTTACGTCTGATTTTAACCGAGTCACGCTCGGGCATTCTTCCCTTTGCGGATGTTGAGATAACGTACTGAATCTTGCCGCTCTCAATAAGTGTGAGCGAGTTATGGTTCTCGTTCTCGTGAATCTTCGGAACGATTACTGAGTCGATGTTATATGTTTCGAGCACCTTTGCCGTGCCCTCTGTAGCATAGATTGTGAAGCCCATATCGGCGTACTTCCTGACGATATCGCCGATTTCAGCCTTGTCGCTGTTTCTGACTGTTACGAATACACCGCCGCCGCGCTGCATCTTGTAGCCTGCCGCGATAAGTCCCTTGTATAGAGCTTCCTCAAGAGTTCCCGCAACGCCGAGAACCTCGCCTGTCGATTTCATCTCGGGACCGAGGTGGTTATCAACGTTAATGAGCTTTTCGAAGCTGAAAACAGGAACCTTAACGGCAAAGTAAGGCGACTTCTTGTAAAGTCCCGTGCCGTAGCCCATATCCCTGAGCTTTTCGCCGAGCATAGCCTTTGTAGCGAGGTCAACCATAGGAACGCCCGTAACCTTGCTGATGTACGGAATAGTTCTTGACGAACGCGGATTAACCTCAATTACATTGAGCTCGCCGTTGTATACGATGTACTGAATATTTACGAGACCTTTGGTCTTGAGCGAAAGCGCGAGATTTCTTGTCGCTTCGATGATGATGTCCACCATCTCGTCGGTAACGTTCCACGCGGGATAAACAGCTATTGAGTCACCCGAATGTACGCCCGAACGCTCGACGTGCTCCATAATACCGGGGATAAGGATATCCTCGCCGTCGCAGATAGCGTCAACCTCGAGCTCCGTACCCATAAGGTACTTGTCGATAAGAATCGGGTTTTCAATCTCCTGAGCGAGAATGATGTCCATATACTCGTCAACGTCGGCGTCGTTGAAGGCTATAATCATATTCTGACCGCCGAGAACGTATGACGGGCGGAGCAGAACGGGATATTCAATCCTGTTAGCGGCTTCCAGCGCTTCCTCTTTAGTCATAACGGTAACGCCTTTGGCGCGCGCTATGTGATGCTGTTCAAGGAGCTCGTCAAATCGCTCTCTGTCCTCAGCCATATCGATAGCGTCGTAGGATGTTCCGAGAATATTCACGCCGTTTTTGTCGAGGTATTCAGTCAGCTTGATAGCGGTCTGACCGCCGAAAGCTACAACTACGCCGTAGGGCTTTTCGGTGGCGATAATGCCCATAACGTCCTCGGTTGTGAGAGGTTCAAAATAGAGCCTGTCGGCTGTGTCAAAGTCGGTGGAAACAGTCTCGGGGTTGTTGTTTACGATAACAACCTCAAAGCCCGCGTTCTTGAGCGCCCATACGCAGTGAACGGAGGCATAATCGAACTCGATACCCTGGCCGATACGGATAGGACCTGAGCCGAATACGATAACCGTCTTTTTGTCGCTGTTCTTTTCCTCAATAAACTCCTTGGCCTCGTTTTCCTCGTCGAATGTGGAGTAGAAGTAAGGCGTTTCGGCGTTGAACTCAGCCGCGCAGGTATCAACCATTTTGTATACGGGAACGAGCGGATTCTCAATCTTCCGTCCGCTGAGCTTCTCGATTGTGCGGTCGAGGAAGCCCATCTCCTTAGCCTGCTTGTAGAGCGAGTCGGTGAGCGGTATTTTCTTGAGCTTTTCGCCCATTCTTGTGATATTGAGGAGCTTGTCGAGGAACCACTCGTCGATAAGCGTAATTTCGTGGATACGGTCGACGGTTACTCCCCTCTTGAGCGCTTCAAACACGCAGAAGAGTCTGAGGTCATCACAGACGGAGAGCCTGTCAACGAGTGACGCGTCAGTCATTTCGGCGAACATCTCGTCGTCCATAGTGTCGTGCGAAATCTCGGCGCCGCGCACCGCCTTCATCATAGCCTGCTCAAATGTGGGAGCGATAGCCATAACCTCGCCTGTAGCCTTCATCTGTGTGCCGAGTGAACGATTCGCGTATACGAATTTATCGAAAGGCCATTTCGGGAGCTTTACAACAACGTAGTCGAGCGCGGGCTCAAAGCACGCGTAGGTATTGCCCGTAACGGCGTTTTTAATCTCATTTAGTGTGTAGCCGATCGCGATTTTTGCCGCGACCTTTGCTATCGGGTAACCCGTAGCCTTTGAAGCAAGAGCCGAAGAACGCGATACTCTGGGGTTAACCTCGATAACGGCGTACTCAAAGGTCTCGGGATTAAGCGCGAACTGACAGTTGCAGCCGCCCTCAACCTTGAGCGCCGAGATAATGTTGAGAGCCGCGCTCCTCAACATCTGGTACTCCTTGTCGGCGAGAGTTACCGCGGGAGCGATAACGATTGAGTCGCCCGTATGAACGCCTACAGGGTCGAAATTCTCCATTGAGCAGACCGTAATGACGTTGCCGAGGCTGTCACGCATAACCTCGAACTCGATTTCCTTCCAGCCCGAGATGCACTTTTCGATAAGGCACTGTGTAATCGGAGAGAGCTCCAGACCGTTTGAACAGATTTCACGGAGCTCCTCCTCGTTGTTCACGATACCGCCGCCTGTGCCGCCGAGCGTGAACGCGGGGCGAACAATTACGGGATAACCTGTTTCATCGGCAAAAGCAACAGCCGACTCAACATCGTTTACAACGATTGACGGGATAACGGGCTGATTGATTTCGAGCATAGTATCCTTGAACATCTGCCTGTCCTCAGCCTTGTCGATTGTCTCGGGAACAGCGCCGAGGAGCTTGACTCCGTACTTATCGAGGAAGCCTTCCTTGGCAAGCTGCATGCTGAGCGTCAGTCCTGTCTGTCCGCCGAGTGTGGAGAGCAGAGAGTCGGGACGCTCCTTTATAATTATTCTTTTTACTATTTCAAGAGTAAGCGGCTCGATATAGACCTTGTCCGCCATAGCGTTGTCGGTCATAATCGTAGCGGGGTTTGAGTTGACGAGAATAACCTCGAGTCCTTCCTCCTTGAGCGCGCGGCACGCCTGTGTGCCCGCGTAGTCGAACTCGGCAGCCTGACCGATTACAATCGGGCCCGAGCCTATTACCATTACTCGTTTTATATCAGATTTAAGCGGCATATTATCTTCCTTTCGGTAGTCAGTAGTCAGTAGTCAGTAATCAGTTAAGCGTTAATAAGTGTATTTAACGGAATCAGAACCGACATCTCTCGGGAGATGCGCTTCTGTTCCTATTATCTCCTTATCGCGTGAATAACTGAGAACTGATTACTGATTACTGAGAACTAGTGTATTTTCAATCTATCCTATCTATCCATTCTTTCGTTCTTCAATCATACTTATGAACCTGTCAAACAAAAACGCCGTGTCCTTGGGACCTCCGCACGCCTCGGGATGGAACTGAACCGAGAACGCGGGCATATCCTTGTAGTTGACGCCTTCGCAGGTACCGTCGTTGCCGTTGACAAAGCTGACTTCGGCATTCTCTGGGACAGACTCGTTGATTACGGCGTAGCCGTGGTTCTGTGAGGTTATGTAAACTCTGTCTGTCCTGAGCTCCTTGGCAGGCTGATTGGCACCTCTGTGTCCGTAGTGGAGCTTCTCGGTTTTTGCTCCCTGCGAGAGCGCCAAGAGCTGATGTCCGAGACAGATTCCGAAGGTCGGGATTTTATGCTTGCAGAGCTCTCTGAGAGTCGCGACAGCCTCCGTGTTTTCCTCGGGGTCACCCGGTCCGTTTGAGAGCATAATTCCGTCGGGATTCATCGAGAGGATTTCATCGCAGGATGTGTTATAAGGCACAACGGTAAGGTTGCAGCCGCGCTTGACGAGCTCCCTGCCGATGTTGTGCTTTGCGCCGTAGTCGATGAGGACTACGTTGTACTTAGGCTCGTCCGCGGCAAAAAATTCCTTTTGGGAAGTTGAGGTTGAGCTTACAGCCTCAGTCACCCTGTACGGCTTAATCTCCTCGATATCCTGTTCGAGGTTATCGAGCGTGTATGTGAGCTTGCAGTTCATAACGCCGTACTCGCGCACTATTCTCGTCAGAGCTCGTGTGTCGATGTCGAAAAGACCGGGGATATCGGCGCTTTTTAAAAAAGTGTCAAGATCCCCCTCACAACGGAAGTTGCTGGGAGCTTGGCACCAGTTACGAACAATATAAGCTTTTAACGCGGGAGTCTTACTCTCAAAATCAGCGGGAATTACCCCATAGTTACCGATAAGAGGGAATGTCTGAATAACTACCTGACCAAAATAACTGGGGTCGGTAAGTGTTTCAAGATAACCCGTCATAGCAGTAGTAAAAACGAGCTCTCCCGTAGTTTCCTTTTCGGCTCCGAAGGCTTTGCCTTCAAAGTATGTACCGTTCTCCAGAATGAGATATGCTGTTCTGCTCATTTAATCATCCTTTCCAAATTTATAATCGAAAATCAGCCTTCCCTCAGGGAAGGTGCCTCATTCAAACGTCAGTTTTCATAAGTTCTGATTACTTGCTTCGCGATGTTGAGCTTGCTTGTGCGCATATTCATCGCCTGCTTCTCTATGTACCTGTGAGCCTGCTGCTCGGTCATAGAAAGGCATTGTATCAGAAGCAGCTTCGCGCGGTTTATAATCGCGGACTCCTCAAGCTGAGTGCGAAGCTTCTCGTTCTCCCTGTGAACAGAGAGCATACGCTCCTTGAAGCTGCGTGTAAAAATCAGATAGTGATGAAACAGGTGCTTGTTAATCGGGCGCGAAATCACGAGCACGCCGTGCCTGTCAACAACGTTAAAAATCTCAATCGCGCGCTCTTCCTTGACTATAAGTATGACGCACGCCTTTGTTTGCTCGGCGCAATACAGCGAAAACTCCACGCCGCTTTCACCATTGAGCGGAGTGTTGATGACAATGAGGTCGTAGTCCTCCTGAGTTAGCCTGAACCTGGCGTGTTCAACTTCGATTGTACATTCCGCCTCGTAGCCCTCTTTGCTCAAGAGCGACGCGACAGCACGCAGGCTTGATTCAGTTTTTGACACAATCAAGGCTTTCATCATAATTCACCATCGTATTTTTCCATCATAATATTCTAATACATTTTTACGATTTAGTTATTGCGTATTAGAATAATAAGAAATTTTTTTGAGGATTGAGCAATAGCGAAGATCGCTTTAGCATTTTAATTTTTTAATCTTTTTAATTTTTTAATTTTCCTTACCGCTGACTGCTGACTGCTCAAAAAATGATTGACATTTTTCACCTATCGTTATATACTGCTA
>JAILPC010000014.1 GCA_024690465.1 Ruminococcus sp. | reverse complement strand
AGCGGATTTTCGGTTTGTTTTGCCGCGAACAGGAGTGGAGGAACGCCGATACCGCCGCCTACGAAGCAATATCTCTTTCCGCGCTCAATCTCAAAGCCGTGACCGAGAGGCGCGAGAATCTCAACGTTCTCACCGGGCTTTATGGAGGACATTATTGTCGTGCCCTCACCCTTGACCTGAAACACAAGTCTAAGTGTGTTCTCGTCGGCGTCACAGATTGAAATCGGACGTCTGAGCACTCGTCCCGGGACCTTAATGTTGACGAACTGTCCGCACTTAGCGAGCGAGGGCAACTCGTTATTCTCAACAGTCCAGGAGAAAATCCCGTCCGCTATTCTGTTGTTTTCAATAAGCTTAAACATCTGTGTATCGTAGCTCATATATCCTCCGTCAGTTATATGTTAGTTATATTTTAACTCGACAATTATGGTTTTCAGCCATTCGCGCTTAAGCACAGACACCGAGGTCTGCAGAACGTTTTGTCCGAGCTGTGAATTTGCCTCGTCTATATATCTCGCGAACATGAACACTTCGTCGGAAAACAGCTGGTCGTAAGTCGTTTTGAAATTCAGACCTTTGCCGACCGAGATATAAAAATACTCATCACCGTTTCCCGCTGCTTTGGCAAGGTCGTCAATCAGACTGTTTTTGTTCATATCCTTGAGCTTTGTACCGAAATATCTGTAGTAGTTATATTTTGTCGCTTTGCACTCGGGAATATAGAGGTTATAGCTGAGCACCTCGCTGCTGTCAAAGTCAGCCGCGTCGGATACATCGTCAAACTTTTCGGCGATGGAATGTGAATGCGTAAGCTCCTTTGAGGTGAGGTTAAAGTAATCGTACATCACCATATCCTCGGAATCGTCCCATGTGACGTCGGTGTAGTAGTAATCGCCGTCAATCATAACGGCATTCCAAACGTGGTCAATACTCTCGCTGTTATCGAGTGAACCGCTGACTCCGAAGGACTTTATTCCGCAATACGCGAGAAGCTGCTGAAAAGCGTTTTTGTAGCCCTCGCACACCGCGCTCTGGTCAACAAGACATCCGTAAATTGTGTATCGGTTGTCTTTGGAGGAAGTTTTTTCCTCATATACGCAGTTTTTAACAAGATAATCGTGAACATACAGCTCGCGCTCGAACTCGCTCATATTCGGCTTTAAGCCCTTGAGCACAGAGTTGATGACAGAATTGAGCTGACCTCTGTATTTCTCATATTTTTTGTATGACATGGTCGAGCTGAGCGTCAGCGAAAAACTGGAACCCGTGATTGCGTAGGAATAGGGATTCGCAAGCCAGAAAAAGTCGGGCTTATCGAGCTCAATGGCGAAAAACACTTTCGAAATTTCCTTTGAACTCAAATCGCAGTCCTCAAGCGTGAACGTCGTAATCGTATAGTTGCCGTCCTCGTCCTTTGTGCCGTCGGTAAAATCAGCGGCATGCTCAACAATGCCGTTATAAAGGCGCTGCTGGTCGTAGGTATCGAGACAGTTGTAGCCTGTGTCAAGCTCAACAGGCTCATAGTAAGGCGAAAGCACAATATCGTCGTCGATTTTTTTCTTGTTGATTTTAATGCTGTTTTCTTTGTTAGTATTCTTTTTTGAGGCTCTTTCCTCGACGGTTGTCGTTATATCAATGCAGGAGCTGAACAGCACTGCAACCGCCGCGAGAAATACAGCTATAATTCTTTTTTGCAATTATAAACCCTCGCTTATCGGTAATCTATCGGCAGGGTTGCTGCCGCGTTCAGACTTAAATCCGCAATGTTTCCGCTGAGATATTCGTAATAGCCCTGTGAGCCGACCATAGCGGCATTGTCCGTGCATACGCTCTTGTCGGGTTTATAGAACTTGTATCCGCGCTTCGCGCTTTCTTCGTCGAGGCGTTTTCTGAGCAATGAATTCGCCGAAACACCGCCCGCAACCACAAGCGTATCCACCGAGAAATCCTCGCAGGCTTTCATAAAGTTAGCCACAAGCAGCTCGACAACAGCGCTCCTGAAGCTCGCGCAGATATCCTCACGGGGAGGTTTTTCGCCCCTCTGCTCCATATTATGTATCAGATTAATCACGCAGGTTTTAAGTCCAGAAAAGCTGAAGTCATACGGAGCGTCTCTGACTACGGGACGCGGAAACTCAAACGCGTTCGGGTCGCCGAGCTCGGCGATTTTATCCATTTCAATGCCGCCCGGGTATGACATACCCATAGTGCGCGCGGCTTTATCAAAGGCCTCACCCGCCGCGTCGTCACGGGTTCTGCCGATTACTTTCATTTTTGTGTAATCCTCAACCATTACTATATGGCTGTGACCGCCGCTGACTACCAAACACATAAACGGAGGTTTTAATTCTTTGTGAGAAATATAATTAGAAGCGATGTGGCTTCTCAGGTGATGTGTCGGAATAAGCGGCTTTCCTGTCGCGAGCGACAATCCCTTCGCGAAGTTCACACCAACGAGCAAAGCGCCGATAAGTCCCGGAGCGTGCGTCACGGCTATCGCGTCGATGTTTTCCATATTCAGCTTTGCGTCGTCCAGAGCCTTCCGCACCACGGGCACTATCGCCTCCGCGTGCCGCCGTGAAGCGATTTCGGGGACGACTCCGCCGTAGAGCTTATGTTCCTCAACCTGTGATGCTATGACGGAACTCAGAACCTTTCGTCCGTCCTCTACAACCGCTGCCGCGGTTTCATCACAAGAGGATTCAATTGATAATATTTTCAAATATATTCCACCTATCTGCCTTCCCCCGAGGGGAAGGTGGTTTTTACGTCAATTTATTGATGCAAAAATCGGATGAGGGTCGGCGTTAGCGAGTATTATTACAAAATAAATAGTTTAATTAACCGACTTTTGTCTTTATCCGATTTTGTTTAAACCTTGTTTCGGTCTGTTTATCAAAGCCACTTTGTCAACAACACCGCGTTTTCCGTCGGGTTTCGGTAATAGTTCTTACGTTCGCCGACCTTTTCAAACCCGAAGTTCTCGTAGAGCTTCAAAGCCGCTGTGTTTGAGGGACGAACCTCGAGTGTTAAAAACCTGAGCTGATTATTATAAATATTTATTACGTGACCGACAAGAGCTTTGGCTATCCCCCGCCGCCTGTAATCGGGAAGCGTGGCGACATTGAGGATATATCCCTCGTCAATACTTACGCTCAGCCCCATATATCCGACTGTTTTCCCGTCAACATCCGCGACAAAGAAACGATTGGATTTACTCAGCAGCGACTCCCTTATGCTGCCCTCAGACCAGGGGGAACTGAAACATTCCCTCTCAATCTGCGCGACAGCGGAAATATCGTTTTCAACAATCTCTCTGATTATCATAATTCTTTTATAGAAATTTCAACCGCTTCGCGCAGTTTGTTTCTGCACTCTCGGTAAACGTCAAGGTCTCCGCCGTACGGGTCGGGAATTCCGCCGTCCTCGGTTGAAAGAACCCATATTTTGTACGGATTGGCGCCGAGAGCGATAAGCGCGTTTTTATGACGGCGCGACATTGTGTAAACCGCGTCATACAAGCTCAGATCGAGCGAACGCACATCGGTTGCTCTATGTCTTGAAATATCAACGCCGATTTCACGGCACGCGGCAATTGCGTTTTCGCTTGCCGCCTCGCCCTGCTTTACGGAAAGTCCCGCGCTGTCCACCCTTACGGGCAAACGCTCGTCAAAGCAAATCTTCTCGCAGATTCCCTGAGCCATAGGACTGCGGCAGGTGTTGCCTGTGCACACAAACAATACATTTTTCATATTTATAACCTTCTTTAAACAGTTAACCGTTAATTGTTAATTGTTAATTATCCTTTCGCGTCAAACCAGGTCTCGCCCATACTCGCCTCGGCAACAAGCGGAACCTTGAGGTCTACCGCTTTCTCCATTTCTTCCTGAAGGATAATCGCGACCTGCATGGATTCATAGGCGGGCGCCTCAACAATCAGCTCGTCGTGAACCTGGAGGATAAGCCGCGCGCTGAGTCCTTCCGCCTTCATACGCCTGTCAACATTAACCATAGCGATTTTGATAATATCGGCGGCTGTGCCCTGAATCGGCATATTGCGCGCCACGCGCTCACCGAACGCTCTGGTGTTGAAGTTGCCTGTCGTCAGCTCGGGCAGATAACGTCTGCGCCCGAACATCGTCACAGCGTAGCCCTTCTCTCTGGCGCTCTCAACAACGTTTTTCATATAGCTGTCAACACCGCTGTAATGCGCGAGGTAGGACTTGATATAATTTGAAGCCTCTTTGACGCTTACCTTAATATCTTTACCGAGCGAGAACGCGCCTATACCGTAAACTATGCCGAAGTTGACCGCTTTTGCGCGCGAGCGCATCTGCGAGGTAACCATATCAAGCGGCATATTAAATACCTGTGAGGCGGTAATCGCGTGGATATCGTCGTTATTCTTAAAAGCCTGTATCATATTTTTATCATCAGACAGGTGAGCGAGAACTCTGAGCTCAATCTGACTGTAGTCGGCGTCAACAAGCACGCAGCCGTCTTTTGCCGTAAAGAACTTGCGCATTTCTCTGCCGAGCTCCGTGCGGACGGGAATATTCTGCAGGTTAGGCTCTGTGGAACTTATGCGTCCCGTGCGCGTTTCGGTCTGGTTGAAGCTCGAGTGAATACGTCCGTCCCCGCCGATAACCTTTAACAATCCGTCGCAATAGGTGGATTTCAGCTTGGCGAGTGTGCGGTAGTTGAGAACCATCTCAACAACGGGATAGGAATATCTAAGGCTCTCAAGCACATCGGCGTTAGTTGAGTAGCCGCTCTTTGTTTTCTTCTTAGCTGGTAAGCCGAGCTCCTCGAACAGAGCAACGCCGAGCTGTTTCGGAGAGTTGATGTTGAACTCGTAACCGACCTCGTTATAAATCTCCCGCTCAAGGTTCTTAATCTGAGCGCCGAGCATTTCGCCGTAGTCGGCAATTCCCTGCTTGTCCACAGAGAATCCGATGTTCTCCATTTTGGCGAGAACATTCGCGAGCGGAATTTCGATATCGTTGAGCAGCGAGGTCATTTCCTTTTCCTTAACGTCGTTCAGCAGCTTTTCTGTTAGCTCGGGCATGAGGGCAATTGATGAGTATAATTCTTTATCGGAATTATCAACTGTCGGCAAATCAAGCCCGTAGGAAATGCAGAGCTTGTCGAGTCCGTAGGATGACGACGACGGCTGCAGAAGATACGCCGCGAGCAGCAGGTCGGTGCTGAGATTATTTATCTCAAATCCGTTTCTGTCAGCGTACGCGAACAGCGGCTTTGCGTCAAATGTATATTTTGCGGCTTTGCTGTCGCTCAACAGCTCAATGATTTTATTTTTCTCTTTTAGAATTAAGACTTCATCATTACCCGAGATTGCGAGCGAAATATCACCGCTGTCATACTCGGCAACAAAGTATAATTCATTATTAGAATAATCTTTTATTTCTTTTACAGAAATATGCTTTTTGTCAACGCTCTTTACTTCCTCAGCGGGCTGAGCCTCACGGAGCTTCATCTGGTCAATCAGCTTGAACAGCTCCAGAGAACCCATAAAGCGGACAGCCTCTTCCCTGTCGTTCATCTCTACCTTGTAGCTGTCGAGGTCGGTATCAACAGGGATATCGCGCTTAATCTCGCCGAGCATACGGCTGAGGTAGGCGTTGTCCTTTGAGGCTTTGAGCTTGTTCCTCATACCCTCTTTAATATCAATTGTATCTATGTTTTCATATATATAGTCAAGATTGCTGAATCTTGAAATCAACTCGGTCGCTCCCTTCGGGCCAATGCCCGCAACGCCGGGAATACAGTCCGAGCTGTCGCCCTGAATAGCTTTTACGTCGATAAGCTGAGCGGGAGTAACGCTGTAATCCTCCATTACTTTTTCGGGAGTATAGAAAATATTGGCTTTGTTTGTAGCTAAGTCAACGGTGATATTCTTGTCAACAAGCTGAAGCGAGTCGCGGTCGCCTGTCGCGATAAAGCACTTGTTGCCGCCTGACTGCGCCGCGAGGGACAGCGTACCGAGGATATCGTCAGCCTCATAGCCTTCGCAGGTCACAAGCTTATAGCCGAGAAGTCCCAGAAGCTTTTTGAGAGGCTCAAGCTGAGCGGCGAGTTCCTCGGGCATTCCCTTTCGGTTAGCCTTGTATCCGTCATAAGCCTTATGGCGGAATGTCGGAGCTTTGAGGTCAAAGGCGATAGCCACACGGTCGGGATTTGTTTCTGCTTTTATTTTTTCGAGCATTGTAAGGAAGCCGTAGATAGCATTGGTGGGCTGACCGCTCTTTGTACTGAGCGGACGGATTCCGTAAAAAGCTCTGTTTAATATACTGTTACCGTCAACAACTAAAAGCGTCATATCTTATACATCACTTCCGTAATTCTCTCGTGACGGACAAAAAATCTCGGCACGCGTTTTGAGATATTGCAAACAACCTCATAATTTATGGTATCGGCACACTCGGCAAGGTCGTCGGCTGTTCTCTCGCCGTTTTCGCCTGTACCGAACACGAGAACCTCGTCGCCGATATGTACATCGGGAATGTCGGTTATGTCAAGCATAGTCTGGTCCATACATATTCTGCCGATAATCGGAGCTTTTTTTCCGCCGACTATCATATAGCCGTCTTTGGAGTACGCGCGGATAAATCCGTCGGCGTATCCGACAGGCACGGTCGCGATTTTTAATTCTTTATCAGAAATAAACGTGCGGCCGTAAGAAACCGAAGCTCCCTTTTCTATGGTCTTTATATGAGCGATAACTGTTTTCATCGACATAACGGGACGCAGCCCTGCGTTATTTCCGCATACGGGCGAAGGCTTGAGTCCGTAAAGAATAATGCCCGCCCTTACCATATTGCAGTAGGTTTCGGGATAGTCGAGCGTAGCGCCCGAGTTTGAACAATGGACTATTTCAAAATCAATGTTATTTTCTTTTAAAGAATTAACAGTGTGCTCAAAATTGCCGAACTGCTTTTGCGTGAACTCCTTACCCTCGTCTCCGCTGTCGGAAACACAGAAGTGCGTAAAAATTCCCTCGGGCAGCAGGCCTTTTAAGGAGCACGCCTCTTTTATTTCTTCTATAGAATTATTGTCTCTCGGAAATTCCTGACACATAAAGCCGATACGGCTCATACCGCTGTCGACCTTGATGTGAACTTTTATTGTGAGATTGTATTTCTCACACATCCCGCTGAGCGCCTTCGCGTATTCAAGCGAGTAAACAGACTGAGTGATATTCAGCTCAAAAAGCTCGCGCGCGTTCTCAACAGGCGTATATCCGAGGATAAGAACAGGCAACTTTATATCGTTGTCTCTGAGCTCCTTCGCCTCGTCAATATTGCTCACAGCAAGGTAGTCGGCGCCCATCTCCTCATAGAGCGAGGCAAGCGCCGCGGCGCCGTGTCCGTAGCCGTCGGCTTTGACTACACAGCAGAGCTTAATATCCCCTGTTTTGCTTTTGATAAGCCTGAAATTCGCGCGGGCGTTATCAAGAGAAATATCACACCAGGTGCGTCTTACAATATCCATAAAACCGCCTTCCGTTTTACTTGAAAACATAGTTGTACATAGTAATACATAGTAATATTATTATATTATAATCTAAACACGGTTTTAAATCAATGAGATTATGGAATTATAATAAAATTTTACATTATTAATATGCGGCAAGGTGTTACGCGCGAAAATTATGTGTAAGTTTGTTACTTGCATATTTTTATATACTATGGTATGATTATTAAGTTGAGAAACTTTATGTTGATAAAGTATTAAAATCAGGAGGGAAAACATGAGTTCTTCAAACATAATCGTTCTTTGCGCGTTTGTGTTCTATATGGCGCTTATGATTGTAATCGGCGCGATTTATTCACGAAGCACAAAGAACAACGAGGACTACTTCTTAGGCGGACGTAATTTGGGCGCCTGGACAGCTGCTATCTCAGCCGAAGCATCCGATATGAGCGGATGGCTCCTTATGGGCCTCCCGGGAGCGTTCTACCTCACGGGTACGGGCGACATCTGGGTCGCTGTAGGACTTTTAATCGGTACGGTTCTTAACTGGTTCTTTGTATCGGGCAGACTGAGAAAGTACACAATCGCGTCGGGCAACAGCCTTACAATCCCGAGCTTCTTCGACAACCGTTTCAAGAGCAAGGGCGTGTTAAAGGTTGTTTCGGCTGTAATTATCACAATCTTCTTCGCGGTATACACAGCGTCGGCGTTCTCCAGCGGAGCCAAGCTCTTCGCGACACTCTTCGGCGGCGAAAGCGCCGAGAGCTTCAGTCAGTTCTATTTAATCGGTCTTATCATCGCCGCTGCGGTTATTCTTGTTTATACATTCCTCGGCGGATTCAAGGCTGTATGTACAACTGACCTCATCCAGGGTATGATGATGATCATAGCTATTCTCACAGTTCCGATTATCGCTTACTCGACACTCACATTCGACACATCATTCAGCGCGGCGCTCGCCGCCAGAGGCGTTGACGACCCGGGTATCTTTATGAATCCGTTCGGATCAGCTACAGTTCAGTCCGTTATTTCGGGCTTCGCGTGGGGACTCGGTTACTTCGGTATGCCTCATATTCTTGTCAGATTTATGGCTATCAAGAGCCACAAAGAAATCAAAAAATCACGCAAGGTTGCCATCACATGGGTTACTCTCGCGTTTATCGCTTCGTTCCTTATCGGCATCGTGGGCAGAGCTTATCTCACCACTCAGCTTGACGGCACAAACAGCGAGACCGTATTTATCCGTATGATTCAGCAGGTATTCGCTGACAATGGCTTCCTCATCTTCATCGGCGGAATCTTCCTCTGCGGTATTCTCGCGGCTATCATGAGTACAGCTGACAGCCAGCTCCTCGTTACGGCTTCGGCTATTTCCGAGGACATGTACAAGGGCGTTATCAAAAAGAACGCCAGCGAAAAGAGCTCGCTGAGAATCGGCCGTATAGCTGTTGTAGTTATCGCTGTTGTCGCGTTTGTTATCGCGCTTGACCCGAACTCAAGCATTATGAACCTTGTATCGGACGCGTGGGCAGGCTTCGGCGCGGCGTTCGGCCCCGTTGTACTGCTCGCTCTGTTCTGGAAACGCTCCAACTGGCAGGGCGCTCTCGCGGCTATGATAAGCGGTACACTCACAGTTATCGTCTGGGACTACATACCGATGATAAGCACCGCGGACGGTCTTGTCACAATCGGCAGCGCCACAGGTCTCTACTCACTCGCAATCGGCTTCCCGATAGCTCTGATATTTATGGTTGCCGTTTCGCTCGTTTCCAAGAAGCCCGATGAAGAAATCATCAAGGAATTTGAGTACGTTAAAAACGAAGAATTCTAATATATTTTTTATAAGAAAAAGCGTCGATTCGGCGCTTTTTTCTTTTGTTGAAATTTAAGCATTTTTAAAAAGAATTAATCAAAAATAATGTGTACAAGCTATTGATTTATTCACAGCTTTGTCATATAATGAAAGTGGTTTTATACCGAAAAATTTTATAAGGAGGATTTTCGCTATGAGAAGATTCAAAAAATCCATAGCTATACTGCTTTCAGTTCTTATGCTGTTCTCAGTATCTATGGTTGGTGCTTCCGCTGAAGGCGAACACACTTACGTAGTAAGAGGTACAATCGCTGGTGCAGATTGGAGCAACACACTTGACGCAGAAAACACAATGACACTCGGTGACAACAGTCTTTATACAAAGACATTTACCGATGTACCCGTTGGAAAGTATCAGTTCAAGGTAAGAGACACATCAATAGCAAGTGATGAAGCTCCTGGTGCTTGGTTTGGCGACGCTAACGGCGATAACATCGACATCACTGTATCACAGGCTTGTGACGTAACAGTTACATTCAACGCTACAACTGGTGAAGTAGGTTTCTACGGTGATTACGTTGAAGCTACATCTGGTCTCACAGTTACAAAGATGCAGCTCATGGGATTCGCTGGTTGGAATTTCTCAACTGCTCCCGAAATGACAGAGACTACTGCAGGCGTTTACACTTACACAGCTGAGAACGTTAAAAAAGGCGACTATAACTACAAGTTCGCAGCTAACGGCGACTGGGACGCTAACTGGGGCGCTGGCGCTGACGACGAAGCTCTCTCAGGCGACGCTGTTTGGAACTCTCAAAACAACTTCTTTCTCTCACTTTCCGAGGTAAGCGACGTTACTTTCACAATCGACATCAGCAAGTTTGAATTTGCTACAAAGTCAGGCGCTGTTTATGAAGTAACAGTTACTCCCGCAGAAGGCGGCGAGACAACAGCTACAACAGCTACAACAGCTACAGAGACTCAGGGAGAAGAAGAAGAAGAAGGCGCTTACTACATCATCGGTTCAATGACAGATTGGACAACCGATAACGCTTACAAACTCACAAAGAACGAGGCTGCTGAGGGCAACGAGTACTATTACGGCGGTCTTGACCTCACAACCGAATCTCAGTTCAAGGTTGTTTACGAGAAGGGCAACCAGCGCACATGGTTCCCCGATGGCATGGGCAACAATTATGGCGAGAACGGCGAAATCACAGCCGACGGTTCATACGATGTTTACTTCCGTCCCGACGGTAACGGTGGTGCTGATTGGTTCTATAACTGCATCTATGTTTCACTTCCCGACGAGCCCACAGAGCCTTCAGAAAGCACAGACGCTTCAGAGACTACAGATGATACAGAAGCTACTGAGCCCATGGAGACAAGAACAGTTTACTTCACAAATACAATCGGCTGGGATAACGTATATGTTTACGCTTTCAAGGGTACAGAAGAAGAAGGTGTGACAGTCGGCGAAGAGTGGCCGGGCACACAGATGGTATCCAACGGATTAAATGAGCTCGATCAGCCGACATTCATGGCTGAAATCGGCGTTGACGCTACATACGTAGTATTCAACAACGGCGAAGGCGTACAGTCAGGAAACCTCGAGATCAATGACAGCATCGACGGTTACTGGTACAACAGCGAAGATGAAATTTTTGTTCCTTTCGCTTTTGAAACACCCACAGAGGGTACAGAGGTTACCGAAGACACAACACCCATTGAAGGCGCTCCCACATACTATGTTGTAGGTTCATTCACAGATTGGGAGATAGACGAAGCTTACACTCTTACAGCTAACCCCGAGGCTGAAAACGAGTATATGCTCACAGGCGTTGCTCTCAGCGCGGGCGACGAGTTCAAGGTTAAGTCCTTCACAGCAAGCATCGAAGGCGGCGATCCCAAGTGGTATCCCGACGGCT
>JAILPC010000172.1 GCA_024690465.1 Ruminococcus sp. | reverse complement strand
CAGTCTGTCATACAGATAGCTGTAAAGATTAAACTCGTGATTATAAATGCCATTTACGGTATAACGCTTCACAAAATCAATACCCGCTGAAAGTCCCGCTATCCCGGGAAAATTGACTGTTCCGCTTTCGAATCGGTCGGGAATTATTTCAGGCTGATTGAAATCCGCCGAGTTGCTCCCTGTTCCGCCCTCAATCAGACTGTCGGGAATTGTTTCGCAGTTAATAATCAAAACACCGATGCCCATAGGCGCGTAAAGCCCCTTGTGTGCCGCAATACATAGATAATCAATTGAGGAATCGGAGAGGTCAAAGTCAAACAGACCTGCTCCCTGAGCCGCGTCAACACAGGTTTTGATTTCATACTGGTGACACAGAGCGCAAATCCGCTCATAAGGCGGTCTTATACCGAATACATTTGAAGCGGCTGTACAGACAACAAGCTTTGTGTTATCTCTGATTTCGTTTCTGAAATTATCAAGGGTTTTGTCGTCGTCACCCTCAACCACTTCGGCTACAGAGTAACCGACTCCGTTATTTTTGAGCTTATATACAGGACGCAGGACAGCGTTATGCTCAAGTGAAGAAATAATAACGTGGTCGCCGCTCTTGAGAGTACCTTTTATAACCGTATTGAGAGCTGATGTGCAGCTGCTTGTGAACACAATACATGACGGGTCGCTTACCGACATCAGCTCGGATAATTTTATACGCGCGTTATACACGGTCTCTGCTGCTTTCACAGCTATTTTATGACCGCCTCTGCCCGGGTTCGCGCTTGAATATTTCAGCGCTTTATTAACAGCTCTCACGACAGAATCGGGCTTTGGAAATGTGGTCGCTCCGTTATCGAGATAAATCAAAACAAATCACCCAAAGCTCGTCCGCTGACTTTTATATTATTATTTCTGAGTATATCTACAGCTTCATAAAGCCTGTTATCTATTTTGAGCCCGTAACTGCAGCTGCCTCTATCTCTTGACGGCTGAATTCGGGTTACTTTTGATTTTATGCCGTGTTTTTTCAGAATATCTCTCGCTCTCATTGCCTGTGTCATCGACGAGAGCCTGATAAGATTGTCCATAGCTTTCACCTCATTCATATTACATATTATGAAATAAAAGCTTTAAACGTGAAAAACAAGCGGCAGAAAACCGCCGCTTGTGTAAATAAAAATTAATTAAGTTTTTCGGACAACATCATACTCATATTGTACATACCCGCGCCTTTGTCTTTGAGAAAAACAGCAGCGTTTATCGCACCTGTCGCGAAAAGCTCCTTTGACTGCGCCTGATGAGTAATTGTGACAACCTCATCGTGCCCCGCGAATATAACGTCGTGCTCTCCGACGATTGTTCCGCCTCGTACCGCGTGAATTCCAATCTCGTTTTTGGAGCGCTTTTTACGATAGCTGTGACGGTCATATACATACTGCGGTTCTTTTTCGAGCTCAGATGAAATGCCGTCGGCAATCATAAGCGCTGTTCCCGAAGGAGCGTCAACCTTGAGATTATGGTGTTTTTCTAAGATTTCAATATCAAAATCGTTGCCGAGAACCTTTGTTGCCTGTTTAGCTAGTTCAATCAAGAGGTTTACGCCGAGAGACATATTGCCCGAGTAGAAAACAGCGATTTGTTCACTCGCCTTGTTAATCTTTTGCACTTCCTCGTCCGAATAGCCTGTCGTACATATTACGGCAGGAATCTTTTTTGTTAACGAAAAATCAAGGAGACCGTCAAGACATGCGGGATTTGAAAAATCAATTATTACATCAGCCTCAACATCAACCTGAGTAAAATCAGAAAATGTCGGGAAATCATAGTTGTTTGTGCCGTAAGCGTCAACACCGCACACTACAGCGCAGCTATCGTTGTTTTGAACAGCCTGAGCAACAACATGTCCCATCTTGCCGTTGCAGCCGCACAGAATAATATTTGTCATTTTAAACATCCTTTATGTAGAAAAAGGCGTACGGAGTACGCCCTATTCATTGATTTATTTTATTGCTTTATACTTGTTGATAAGATTGTACTTTGAAAGACAATCCTTGAGGTTGTGATAACCGTTAGCATTCATGGGAACAAGCGGTAATCTGCATTCACCCGCGTCAAATCCGAACAGATTCATGGCTGTCTTTACGGGAATCGGGTTAACGTCGCTGAACATCATGTTCATCAACTCAATATAGTGGAAATGGAGCTTCTGAGCGCCCGCAAAGTCGTTGTCGAGACAAAGCTGACATAAATCATGCATTTCCTGAGGACAGATGTTGGCGAAAACAGAGATAACGCCGAGAGCGCCGAGTGACATAAACGGAACCGTCTGGTCATCGTTGCCCGAATAGATATCGAGCTTGTCGCCGCAAAGTGAACGGATTAACGCTACCTGAGAAATATCTCCGCTGGCTTCCTTAACACCGATGATATTGGGGTGTTCGGAAAGCTCGAGACATGTCTTAGGCTTGATATTACAACCTGTACGCGAGGGAACGTTGTAAAGAATTACAGGAATATCAACACAATCAGCAATAGTGTTGAAATGCTTTACAAGTCCTGCCTGTGAAGTTTTGTTATAATAAGGCGTAACACTTAACAGAGCGTCAATACCGCTTTTCTGAGCGGACTGAGAGAGCTCGATAGCTGTTCTCGTGTCGTTACTGCCTGTGCCGCCGATAACGGGAACACGGTGGTTGACCTTTTCGGCAACAAAGTTAAGCACTTCGCAGTGCTCTTTTTCGGTTAAAGTAGCCGCCTCGCCTGTGGTACCGCAAGCAATAATAGCGTCGGTGCCATTGGCAATATGGAACTCAAGGAGCTCCTCCAAAGCGGAATAATTAACGGTTAAATCAGAATTGAAAGGTGTAATAAGGGCTACACCTGAGCCTGTAAAAATTGGCTTTGACATCATATTAACCTCCAAATATAGTTTAATCCATATAACCCTCTGCGCAAAGCAACTCAGCGAGAAGAACCGCGCCGCCCGCAGCGCCTCTGAGAGTATTATGTGACATACATACAAATTTTAAATCATACTGAGTATCTTTTCTGAGTCTGCCGACTGAAACAGCCATTCCGCCCTCAATATCTCTCGCTTCTTTAATCTGCGGATGGTCGGGCTCTGTGAAGTAGTGCAGGAAGTGTTCGGGAGCGCTGGGGAGCTTTAACTCCTGAGCTCTGCCCTGATAGTTCTCCCATGTTTCGATAACTTTTTCAACAGAAGGAGCTTCACCCTCAAAAGACATAAATACTGCCGCTGTGTGTCCGTCCGAAACAGGCACTCTGAGACACTGTGATGTAATCGCGATATCGTTGTTGTTGACGATTTCACCGTTTTCGACGGAACCCCAGATTTTGAGAGGTTCCTGTTCGGATTTTTCCTCTTCTCCGCCGATATACGGAATAAGGTTATCTACCATTTCGGGCCAGGTCTTGAATGTTTTGCCCGCGCCTGAAATTGCCTGATATGTGCATGCGAGAACTTTATTTACACCGAACTTTTTAAGCGGATGAATTGCGGGAACATAGCTCTGTAATGAGCAGTTTGATTTGACAGCAACAAAACCGCGTTTTGTGCCCAGACGTTTTCGCTGAGCCTCAATAATCTTGATGTGGTCCGCGTTAATCTCGGGAACTACCATAGGAACGTCGGGAGTAAAACGGTTGGCAGAGTTATTGGAAACTATCGGGCACTCTGCTTTAGCGTATGCTTCCTCAAGAGCTTTTATCTCTTCCTTGGGCATATTTACAGCGCAAAAACAGAAATCAACCGTAGAAGCAACTTTTTTAACCTCGGCAGCGTCCATAACTGTCATGTCTTTAACTTCCTCGGGCATCTCCTCAGAAAGCAGCCAGCGGCCGTCCATAAGGTCGCCGTATTTTTTACCCGCGCTTCTTGAGCTTGCCGCTAAAGTAGTGATATTGAACCAAGGGTGATTGTGAAGCAGGAGGATAAATCTCTGGCCTACCATACCCGTAGCGCCGATAATACCAACATTATACTTTTTCATTTTGAGCCTCCATAATATTACAATTTCTTAAAAACAGTTGTAAGTTTCGAGAAAATAAGATATTATATACCTACTACATATTGTTTGTCTACCCTATAATATACCATTATCGTGTATTAATGTCAATTACAAAATAGTAATAAAATAGTGCACAATCAAGAGGATTAGTGCGAATATTCACACTAAATAAATTATTATTATCCGCTCAGTTTGCCGCAAGCGTCAACGAGCGATGACTGAAATTTCCATACACGCCTTATCCGCCCACGATAAGGCTGTGCGCAATTTTTCAATGACATCTGTGGGCAGAAAGGCTATGGAAATTTTGAAAACAAGCGATTTTTACTATGATTTGCCCAAGGAGCTTATCGCTCAG
The DNA here is from genome assembly GCA_024690465.1 of Ruminococcus sp. Classification (GTDB taxonomy): domain Bacteria; phylum Bacillota; class Clostridia; order Oscillospirales; family Acutalibacteraceae; genus Ruminococcoides. The sequence goes on along the minus strand of JAILPC010000172.1, from coordinate 548 downwards.
ACACCTGTTGAACCGAGAGACTCTTCAAGACTTTTAGTTCTTAACAAAAACAGCGGTAAAATCGAACACAAACATTTTTATGATATTATAGATTATCTAAACGAGGGCGATTGTCTTGTCGCTAACGACTCCAGGGTTATTCCCGCGAGGATTTTCGGCACAAAGGCTGAGACTGGCGCAAACGTTGAGTTCCTGCTTCTTAAACAAATAAGCGGCAACAGGTGGGAAACTCTCTGCAAACCCGGAAAAAAGGCAAAACCCGGGACAAAATTTTCGTTCGGCGACGGTATAATGACCGCTACAGTAGCGGAAGTAAAGGACGACGGCAACAGGATTGTTGATTTTGACTGCGATGAAAACTTCTTCGCTACACTCGACAAAATCGGACAGATGCCTCTGCCTCCTTATATCACCGAAAAACTCGAAAACAAGGAAAGATATCAAACAGTATATTCAAATGAGCTCGGTTCGGCAGCGGCTCCGACAGCGGGACTGCATTTCACTAAGGAGCTGATGGATATAATACGCTCAAAGGGTATTAAAATAGC
>JAILPC010000164.1 GCA_024690465.1 Ruminococcus sp. | reverse complement strand
GCAGACCAGCATTGGTCAACCCTCTTTCGTACTATCTTAGTTATTTGCAGTAACATCTGCACTCACGTAGCGCCGTATACGAGACCCGTACGTACGGTGCAATGGGAGGTGGAGGGTTAATCCCCTTTGTCTACCCTATTTCAGATGTTTTATCAATTGTTTGGGAACTAAGCATATATAATATATGATGCTTTGTTCTCGACATTCACTAATCATTGATCACTGATTTTTGTTAATCCATTTCCCAGTTATGCCAAACGTTCTGGATATCGTCGTTATCCTCAAACATATCGAGCATCTTCTGCATATTTGTTTTGGCGTCTTCGTTGTCAAGTTTTGTGTAGGTGTTCGGCACCATCTCAACCTCTGCCGAAGCGAATTCATATCCGAGAGCTGCTATAGCGTCGCGTACTTCCGAAAAGTCTGACGGCTCTGTATAAATTGTGAATACATCTTCGTCAGCTTCAAAGTCAGAAGCGCCCGCTTCAAGAGCGTCCTCCATAACCTTGTCCTCGTCCGCCTCAAGCTCCTCGCGCTCAATTACAAGCACACCCTTCTTTTCAAACATAAATGTTACGCAGCCCTGTGTGCCCATATTACCGCCAAATTTGTCAAAGTAATGTCTTACGTCGCCAGCGGTTCTGTTGCGGTTGTCCGTGAGAGCCTCAACGATTACGGCGATACCGCTCGGACCGTAGCCCTCGTATGTTACGGCCTCGTAGTTGGATGAGTTAGAGTCGCCCGCAGCCTTTTTGATAATGCGGTCAATGTTATCGTTAGGAACGTTAGACGCCTTAGCCTTCGCGATTACATCGCGGAGCTTTGAGTTAACGTTCGGGTCGGCGCTTCCGCCTTCCTTAACGGCAACAATAAGCTCTCTGCCGATTTTGGTAAATATCTTAGCTCTGGCAGCGTCGTTCTTGCCTTTTTTTTGTTTGATTGTACTCCATTTATTATGTCCTGACATAATATCATCCCTTTACATTTTATTAACTTCTAAATTATAGCACATCAATCCTTGTTTTGCAACCTGTTCCAAAAGGTTACAAAATAGTTACAAAAGTATTGTCTTTGCGCGTAAATAGTGCTATTATATTGAAAACGAAAAAAAGCAAAGGACTGATAATGTGATAAATTCAATGACCGGCTTCGGCAGGTATGAGGGAGAAGTAAACGGCAGAAAAATCACTCTCGAAATCAAGAGCGTTAATCACCGCTACACCGAGTTCAACTTCCGTGTAACTCGCGGCTACGGCTTCCTTGAGGAAAAGCTCAAGTCTTATATAACCTCAAAGGTCTCGCGCGGCAAGATTGATATGTTTGTATCTCTCACGGAACCTGAGGATACACCGACCGAGGTTCAGGTTAACCACAACCTCGCGCAGGGTTATCTTAATGCTTTTAAAGAATTAAGCGAGAAGTATTCAATTCCGAACGAAATCACGGTTAATGATATCGCGAGATATCCCGACGTGCTCAGCGTACACAAAACTCCCGAGGATGAGGAAAAGGTTTATGCTGACGTTATCGTCGCTGTAGACAGCGCGCTCGAGAGTTTTACGGCTATGCGCAGAGCGGAGGGCGAAAGACTCAAAGCCGACGTTCTCTCAAGAGCCGAAACGATTATGAACCTTGTTTCCGAGATTGAGGAGCGCTCGCCTCAGACGCTTGCTGAATACAGAGCGCGTCTCAAGGAGAAGATAGAGGAGCTTCTCGGCTCAACCGATTATGACGAGCAGAGGGTTATTACCGAGGTTGCTATCTACGCCGATAAAATCGCCGTTGACGAGGAGACAGTCCGCCTCAGAAGTCACTTCGAACAGCTGGGTACATACCTCAACTCCGACGAACCCGTCGGAAGAAGTATTGATTTCCTCATTCAGGAGATGAACCGCGAAGCGAACACAATCGGCTCCAAAGTCAAGGACGCCGAGATTGCTCAGAAGGTTGTCAAAATCAAAAACGAGATTGAAAAAATCCGCGAACAGATTCAGAATATTGAATAATTCAGTGGTTAGTGATCAGTGGTCAGTGGTCAGTGAATGGCGGGCTTTGCCCGCACCCGATTAATAAATTTGGAGTATATAAAATGAAGTTAATTAACATAGGCTACGGCAATATGGTATCATCCGAGAAGATTGTCGCCGTTGTGTCTCCCGAGGCAGCTCCCGTAAAGCGAATTGTTCAGGAGGCTAAAGCCAAAGGAATGGCTGTTGACGCAACCTGCGGACGAAAGTGTAAGGCTGTCATAGTTACCGAGAGCGACCATGTTGTGCTTTCGGCGCTTTCCCCTGAATCTATCGGCAACCGAAGTGAGGAGGACTGATATGGAGAGAGGAAAGCTAGTTGTCTACACAGGATATTCGGGTGTGGGCAAAGGCACCATTATGAAGCGCCTCAGAGAGCTCGATGACAGCGTAAAACTCTCCATCTCATGCACAACGCGTCAGCCGCGTGAGGGCGAGACAAACGGTGTGGAGTATTATTTTGTCACCAAGGATGAGTTTGAAAATCTGATTGAGCAGGACGGCTTTCTGGAGTACGCGAGCTACTGCGACAACTACTACGGAACTCCCGAAAAAGCAGTTGATGAAATGCTCGAGAAGGGCTACAACGTCTTTTTGGAGATAGAGGTTCAGGGCGGTATGCAGGTTATGAAAAAGCGCCCCGACTGTATCAGCATTTTTATCGCGCCGCCGTCATTTGAGGAGCTCGAACGACGCCTCAGAGAACGCGGCACCGAGAGTGATGAGTCAATTCTCAAACGTCTTTCCGCTGTTGAGGAAGAAAGCAAATATCAGCAGTATTATACACACACGGTGCTCAACGACAAGGTTGAACGCGCCGCGCGGGAAATATTATCAATAATACATAACAAATAAAAAGGAGTAATCAAAATGAAAAAAGTAAAAGTAAATGTTGACGATTTATTCGAGAGAAAAGCAAGTCCATACGCGCTCGTGATCGGTGTAGCTAAGCGCGCGCGCCAGATTACGAAGGACTACGAGGACCGCGGCGAGGTGCGCGACGACAAGGCTGTGCTTGAAGCTATTGAAGAAATCAAAGACCACAAAGTTAGCATCTACGAGCCCGATTATAATGACTGATTTTATCGCGGGAATCGCGGTAGAGAATACTGCCAGTTCTTTCGATAGAATTTTTGATTATCGTGTTGAAAAACCTCTTGCCGATGAAATCTGTGTCGGCAAACGTGTCCTTGTACCTTTCGGCAGCGGCAACCGCAAGCGCCAGGGTATGGTCTTTTATACCAAACAGGCTGACGGCGAAAAGCTCAAGTCGGTTATATCCGTGCTTGACGATAGACCCGTGCTCACCGAGGAGATGCTCCGACTGGCACAGTTTATGAAGGAGCACTATTTCTGCACTCTTTATGATGCTGTCCGTACAATGCTCCCCGCGGGTATCAGCTATAACATTACAACCACCTACTCGGCTGTAAAAGGTCTTGATACTGAGGAATTGGAGCTTGATTTACAGAGTGTTTATAACTACCTGCTCGCTCAGAAAAAGCCTGTCAAAAGCGAAGCGCTGACTCAGACATTCGGGTTTGACAGCTCGGTTTTTGACATCCTTTGTGAAAGAGGTTTTTTGCGCAAGAGCGACGAGGCTTTCCGCAAGGTAGGCGATGCCGTTATGAAAATGGTCGCGCTCAACGAGGACGCCGATATTTCCGACATAAAGCTCAGCCCGAAGCAAAGCTCGGTGCTTGAAATTTTACAGCTCGCGGGTACCGCGTCGGTCAAGGAGATATGCTACTACACGGGCGTTACAACCTCTGTGATTGACAATCTCGTCAAGAAAGACCTCGCGTATTACTACGAGGACGAAGTTTTTCGCACTGCGAATAATAATTCCGTTAAAGAAAATACGACGATTGAATTATCGGACGAACAGAACATCGCCTACGAGAGCCTGCTCAAAGAATACAGCGAGGATAAACCCGCCGTAAGTCTTCTGTACGGCATAACAGGCTCGGGCAAGACCTCGGTGTTTTTGAAGCTTATTGAGAGTGTAATCAGCGACAATAAGGGCATTATAGTAATGGTGCCCGAAATCGCTCTGACACCGCAGTTTCTCAATATTTTCAAGTCGAAGTTCGGCGGCGATGTTGCGGTTTTTCACAGCGGCTTGTCACTCGGCGAAAGGCTTGACGAGTACAAGCGTGTGCTCAAAGGCAAGGCAAAAATCGCAATCGGTACGCGAAGCGCGGTTTTCGCTCCGTTTAAGGAACTCGGTCTTATCATTATGGACGAGGAACAGGAGCACACCTATAAGTCCGAGAACTCTCCGCGATATCACGCACGCGAGGTGGCGAAGTTCAGGGTTAAGGAGCACAGCGCTCTCCTGCTTTTGTCCTCGGCAACTCCCGATATCGAGAGCTTTTATCACGCCAAAACAGGCAGGTATTCTCTCCATAAGCTCACCAAGCGCTATGGCGGCGCAATCCTGCCGAAGGTAGTTGTTGCCGATATGAACGAGGAGCTGCTGAACGGCAATACAACAGGTTTTTCACACGAGCTGTTGTCTGCGCTGGGGTATAATATCGAAACCGGAAAGCAGAGTATTCTGCTTCTCAACCGCAGAGGTCACAATACTTTTGTGATGTGTTCAAAGTGTCGTGAGACGGTGACTTGTCCCAACTGCTCGATTGCTCTGAGATATCACAGTGCCAACAATAAGCTGATGTGCCACTACTGCGGCTATTCAATGCCGTATCTTAGCGAGTGTCCGACTTGTCATAACAAGTCGCTGCGCTTTGGCGGAACAGGCACTCAGCGCGTTGAAGCTCAGCTTGCGGATTATCTGCCCTCAGCCAGAGTGCTGAGGCTCGACGCCGATTCCACAATGCGCAAGTCCTCGCACGAAAGACTTCTCGGCGCGTTCGCGAGCGGCGACTACGATATACTTATCGGCACCCAAATGGTCGCGAAGGGACTTAATTTCCCCAACGTCACACTGGTAGGTGTGCTAAATCCCGACTCTATGCTCTACGCTGACGATTACCGCAGCTATGAGCGGACGTTCTCGCTTCTCACTCAGGTTGTAGGCAGAAGCGGTCGCGGCGACGACAAGGGCGTAGCGGTTATCCAGACCAATACACCAGAAAACATAGTAATAAATATGGCGGCGGCTCAGGATTACGAGCGTTTTTATGACAGCGAAATAGTAATCCGCAAAGCTATGCTTTATCCGCCGTTTGCGGATATCTGTATGGTCGGCTTTGTGTCGCAGAGCCATATGGCGGCGATAAAGGCTTCAAAGCGCTTTACAGACAGCTTTATCAAAAGAGCGAGGGAGAGCTATCCCGATTTGCCGCTCAGGCTTTTGGGGCCGTCCGCGGCGCTGGTAGCGAAAGTCAGCAACAAGTACAGATACAAGCTGATTATCAAGTGCCGCAACGACAAAAAATTCCGCAAGCTTTTAAACGAAACAATTATAGAATTTAATTCTGATAAAGAAAATAAAAACGTAACAGCATATGTAGATATGAACGCGTTATCATTTTAGAACTATGAACAAACTCGGTACAAAAACTCTCGAAACCGAGAGACTGATACTAAGAAAATTTGATACAAACGATGCACAGCCTATGTTCAGAAACTGGGCTTCTAACCCCAATGTCACAAAGTATCTGACCTGGCAGCCTTACGATAATGTCGACGGCGTGCGTGAATATATTGAGTTTGTGATAAACCAGTATGACGGCGCGCATTTTGACTGGATGATTGAACTCAAGGAGATTAATGAGCCGATAGGGACAATCGGAGTAGTAAAGTACGATGATAGCATAAACTCGGCTCATATCGGCTACTGCCTCAGTGAAAACTATTGGCATAAAGGTATAATGACCGAAGCTTTTAAGAGGGTAATCAAATTCCTTTTCGAAGAAGTCGGTGTAAACCGAATTGAGTCCACTCACGACACCAACAATCCCAACTCGGGCATGGTGATGAAAAAGTGCGGACTTCAGTATGAGGGCACTCACCGTCAGGCGGGATTTAACAATCAAGGCGTTATAGATACCGCGTTCTACGCAATACTTAAAGAAGATTATTAAGGAGAAAACTATGGCATTAAGAGAAATAGTTTTAGAGGGCGACGATGTCCTCAACAAAAAGTGCCGCACAGTTGAGAAGTTTGACGACCGTCTTGCTGTGCTTATAGACGACATGATAGATACGCTCATCGACTCGGGCGGCGTCGGACTTGCCGCGCCCCAGGTCGGTGTTCTCAGACGTGTTGTAGTAATCCAGGTCGACCAGGAAAAACCGCCCATAGAGCTTGTTAACCCCGAGATTATTGCGACCTCGGGCGAGCAGAAAGGTTTGGAGGGCTGTCTCAGCTTGCCGGGCAAGTGGGGCATAGCTACACGTCCATATCATGTTGAGGTCAAGGCTCATAACAGACACGGCAAGGAGTTTACTGTCGGCGGAGACGCGCTGCTCGCGAGAGCGTTCTGTCATGAGCTCGACCACCTCAACGGCGTGCTCTACAACGAGGTCGTTGACCGCATGCTTACTCCTGTTGAACTCGAAAAGCTCAACGAGGGAGAGCTTGATATTTCAAACGAATGTTATATAAAACCGAGTGAAGAAGAATGAATATAGTATTTATGGGTACTCCCGATTTTGCCGTTCCCACTCTGGAGCGTCTATGCGGGAGTGAACACAATGTAACAGCTGTTTTTACTCAGCCCGATAAGCCTGTCGGACGCAAGCAGATTTTAACTCCGCCCGACGTAAAGGTATGCGCCGAAAAATACGGCAAAAAGGTTTATCAGCCTGTTACTCTCAAAGGAGATACTTCTTACAAAGAATTAAAAGAGCTTAATCCCGACGTTATTGTTGTCGTAGCTTACGGCAAAATTCTGCCCAAAAGCATACTCGATATCCCGCGCTTCGGATGTATCAACGTCCACGGTTCACTGCTCCCTAAATACCGCGGAGCCGCGCCGATTCAGCAGGCTGTATTAAACGGCGACAAGGTGACGGGAGTTACAACAATGTATATGGGCGAAGGGCTAGATACGGGCGATATTCTGCTCACAAGGGAGACTGAAATCGGCGAGAACGAAACCTCCGCCGAGCTCTTTGAACGTCTTTCGGTTATGGGAGCTGATTTGCTGATTGAAACGCTTGATAAGCTCGATACAATTACTCCGATTAAACAGGACGAGAGCAAGGCTACCTACACCTCAAAAATCACAAAGGAGCTTTGCCCGATTGACTGGAACGAGGACAACACCGAAATCCACAACAAGGTCAGAGGTCTGCAGACATGGCCCGTTGCGACTTCAACTCTCAACGGAAAGGATGTCAAAATCCATTCAACTCTGCTTTGCGATAAACAGGGCACAGCGGGCGAGATTGTTTCAGTTAATCCGTTGACAGTTGCCTGCGGCAAGGGCTCGCTTATTATTAATGAGATTCAGCTCAGCGGCAAAAAGCGTATGGACTCAAAGTCGTTCCTTCTAGGTCATCCTTTGAACATAGGAGATAAATTCATTTGAAAGAGGTTATTATGGGATATTTCAGCTATCTGTATTATTATAACTGGAGTTATATTTTATTTATGCTTCCGTGCATTATTCTTACAATCGCGGTTCAGGCTTCAATGAAAAGCACATTCAAAAAGTACGGCTCCGTTACAAACTCACGCGGTCTTACAGGCTATGAAGCGGCTCAGCGTGTGCTCAGTCATAACGGAGTTACAGGCGTCAGAATCGAGAGAATCCAGGGCAGCTACACAGACCACTTTGACCCGAGAACAAATGTTATCAGGCTTTCGGAAAGCGTATACAGTTCCAATTCAATCGCCGCTGTCGGTGTAGCCTGTCATGAGGCGGGACACGCCGTCCAGTACGCTGTCGGTTATGTTCCGAACAAAATCCGCAGTATAATTCTGCCCGCGGCGAATATCGGCACAAAGGCGAGCTGGATTTTTATTATTCTCGGACTTATTACCTCATATTTGCAGCCGCTTCTGTACGTCGGAATTATTCTTTTCTCGGCGAGTGTTCTGTTTACACTGGCGACTTTGCCCGTTGAATTCAACGCTTCGTCGCGCGCGCTCAGCTGTATAAGAGAGACAGGTATGCTCACCGAAACCGAGTACACGGGCGCGAAAAAAACTCTCCGCGCGGCGGCTATGACTTATGTTGCGGCGGCGGCAACGTCTGTAATGCAGCTTTTGCGCCTTATTCTTATTGCTTCAAGCAGAAACCGCAGATAATATGAATATCAGAAACCAGGCGTTAAAAATCCTAATCAGTGTTGAGAGAGACGGCTCATACTCCGCACTTGTTATTAATAATTCTATTAAAGAAAATAAACTCGACCGCACCGACGCGTCATTTTTATCCGCGTTGGTATATGGTGTGCTGGAGCGTCAGATAACGCTCGACTATATAATAAAGCAATACTCTAAAATTCCTTTAAGGAAAATTGAGCTTAAAACAAAGCTCATTCTCAGGCTCGGAATATTACAGCTATGCTTTATGGACAAGGTGCCCGAGAGCGCCGCTGTAAACGAGAGCGTAATCCTCGCCAAAAAGCATAAGCTGATGAAGTCGTCGGGTTTCATCAACGGTGTTCTTCGCTCGATAACACGCGCCGAGGCAAAGTATACTTTGCCTGATAAAGTTAAAGACAAAGAGTATTACTACAGCGTAAAATACTCCTGTCCGCGTGAGCTTGTGTCGCTCTGGCTCAGCGCATACGGCGAAAGCATAACAGAGAGTATTCTAAAAAATCTTTCGGGCAGACCTCAGCTCACAGCGCGCGTAAATACGCTCAGAACCACACCCGACAAGCTTATATCTGAACTCGGAAAAGAGTGTGTTAACGCTGAGAAAAGCGATATTATCGAGGACGCGCTTGTGCTTAAAAACACAGGTTCAATCGAACATCTTAAGTCATACAAAAGCGGAAAATTCTATATCCAGGATATAGCCTCCCAGCTCTGCGTCAAGGCTTTGGATCCTCAGCCGAGGGATATTATGCTTGACATTTGTTCGGCTCCGGGCGGAAAGTCGTTTACGGCTGCTCAGCGTATGAACAATCGCGGAAAGATTTTTTCTTTCGATATTTACGAGCATAAGCTCAAGCTCATTAACGACACGGCAAAGCGACTGGGTATTGATATTATAGTTACCGATATCCGCAACGCTGACACCGACAGCCGCGAGCTTGCTCTCGCCGATAGAGTGCTCTGTGATGTTCCTTGTTCGGGTTTAGGCGTACTCAGCCGCAAGCCCGAGATACGCTACAAAAACGATTTACTCAGCGGTGAACTGCCTGAGCTTCAGTATAGAATTCTCTGCAACTCCGCGAAATACACCGCGTACGGCGGCACGCTTGTGTACTCGACCTGTACGCTCAATCCCGATGAAAATATAGAAAATGTCAAACGCTTTTTATCGGAAAATCCCGAGTTCAGACCGATTGACACAGGGTTGAATGTTGAACATCGGATTGACGAACCCGACAATGTTCTGACGCTGTTTCCGAACGGAAAAACCGACGGCTTCTTCATTGCCAAATTCAAACGAATAAAACTATAAATAATCACTAAACGCTAAATAGATATGATTGACATAAAATCACTATACTTTAATGAACTTGAAAACTTAATAACCGAGGGCGGATTCCCGAAGTTCAGGGCAAAGCAGATTTGGGACTGGCTCAATAAAGGTGTGATTTCATTCTCTGAAATGCGCAATCTGCCTAAAGATTTAATCGAATTTTTGTCTGTAAGTTGTTACATTTCTGTTGCAAATATTGAAAAAAAGCTTGTATCACGCTATGATAAAACAGTAAAATACTTATTCTGTCTGAATGACGGAGAATATATAGAAAGCGTAGTTATGAATTACCGCTACGGTTATTCAATTTGCCTTTCCACTCAGGTGGGGTGCAAAATGGGTTGCACTTTCTGCGCTACGGGCAGGAGCGGCTTTTCGCGTAATCTTACCGCTTCCGAAATTCTTTCGCAGATTGAGGCGGCGCAAAAGGACTTGAATATACGCATAAGTAATATCGTGCTTATGGGTATGGGCGAGCCGCTCGACAATTTTGACAGCGTAATCCGTTTTTTAAAGCTCGTAAGCAGTGAGGACGGTCTTAATATAGGTATGCGCCACATTACTCTTTCCACCTGCGGAATTGTGCCGCGTATTTACGATTTGGCGGAGTATGATTTCGCGCTTACTCTTTCAGTATCGCTTCACGCTCCCGATAATGCTACCAGAAGCGAGACAATGCCTATAAATAATCGCTACAAAATTGAGGAGCTTATAAAAGCGTGTAAGGATTATTTCGATAAAACAGGCAGGA
>JAILPC010000133.1 GCA_024690465.1 Ruminococcus sp. | reverse complement strand
ATTTCGCGCAAAGCGGTCAAGTTTCCAGACTATTATGACTTCAAATTGTTCCTTGGCACTGTCTCGAATCATTCGCTGAAAGTCAGGACGGTTATCGGTTTTCGCGGAGAGCGCCCTGTCGACATAAGTTTCTATGATTTGTATATCGTTCTTTTCGGCAAATGCCAGACATTCTCTTAACTGACCTTCAATGCTTTCCTCGCGTTGGTTATCGCTTGAATAGCGAGCATAAATAACTCCGTTCATATGTTTCACCTCCGTCTGTAGTATAACTCCAAACGAATGTTTTGTAAAGTTGTTTTGCGGTTTTGGTTACAATCGAATAGAAATAGTTTCATAGAGCCGTAGCCCGTTGTAGTTAAAACAAACGGCTACAAAGGCAAATTCAAAAAATACCCACTGGATGTTGTGGTATTGTTCTGTGTTGAACCGCAGCATCCAGTGGCTATTTTTATACTCGTTTCAATTCTATTTTTTCAGAGTCTATATCTAAACAAAACGGAACAGCACGATAAACAGCCTCTCCGCGTGAGAGGATGAAAAAAAGAATTATTACCATCAAGGGGGAAAAGTTCGGGCTATTTTTGCCACTGTTTAAGCCGTTTTTTTAGCGGTTTTTGAAAAGCTAAAGTAGTTATACCATATATGCCGATTTGTGCAACTCAACCCCTGTTGCGCGTTTTAAGAGAGTTTTCAAAAATTGAGCCGCTAAATAAAGAAAGGGGTTGCTAAAAAAAGGAGGTCATTATGATAAAAAAATATTAAAAATCGACAGAATGATGTGGGAATTCACTCTTTTTTCGGATGTACCGTTGATTAATAAGACTGATTTGCAGTAAAGCAGGACGATTATCATCGCCCTGCTTACAGGATAAATTGTTAATTACGAAGTTTTGTTTTTAGTTGAGCTGTTTGATTTTTCATGTTTACCCATACCGTGACCGCCGTGCTCCTTTTTGGATGCCTCATGCTCCTCGGCGGTCTGCACCTTCTTCTCGGCGACCTTACCTGTTGTGGCATTTATCTTGTAGGCATAATACTTCTCGCCGTACTTGAAGCTTACTCTGTAAACCACCGTTCCGTCGTCGAGCTTGATGACAAAAGTTTTTACTTTATCGACCTTGCTCTCGCTTACGCCTGCCGCCTTGAGCGCCGCCGCCTCAGCCTTGTCCTTGCCTATGGCGTTCTCGGGCTCGGAAACCTCTTCACGCTTACCGTGACCGTCTTTTCCACCGCGCTCCTTTTTGTTTTTCTCGTGCTCCTCGGCGGTCTGAATCTTCTTATCGACCATCTTGCCTGTTGTGGCGTTAATCTTATAGGCGTAGTACTTTTCGCCATAAGTAAAGCTGACTCTGTAAGCTACAGTTCCATCATCGAGCTTGATGACAAAGGTCTTTACCTTATCGACCTTGCTTTCGCTTACGCCCGCCGCCTTGAGAGCCGCCGCCTTAGCCTTGTCCTTGCCTATAGCGTTCTCGGGCTCGGCTACCTTCTCAGGCTTGCCGTGACGTTCCGTCTTCTGTGCGGATGAAGACTGTGAGGATGCCGCGGTCTTGTTGTTTGTTGTTGTCGCGAGGGCGGTTGTTCCCAGAGCGGACGCGGTCATAACTGCCGCCAACGCCGACGCGATTACTATTCTGCTTTTCATCATTTATCTCCTTTCAGTTTATTCGCGGATGTGCCGTCCGCTGATAGTTTTGTAACAATCACGTTCTACATTTCAAACACCTCCTTAACTGTTTTTATATTCGATGTTATATAACACTTTTTTACATTCCTCCGCGCATACCTTCGGGACCGCCTCCCTGACCGCCGCCAGTGCCTCCACCCATCATCTGATTTGTGATGGTGTCGGTTTCCTCACCGTTCACTATAATTGTACCGCCGTTTTTCTCACAATTGCCGTCATAATCAAAGGGTGACTGGGCATTCACGCTTATCTTGCCGCCATTGATATACAGGTCGCCGTTGGAATCGATTCCGTCGGTGTCTCCCTGTCCCATATCAATAGTGATGTCGCCGTCGTTTATCTCAATCTTCGTGTTCACCGAGTCAGATTTATCCGAGGCGTTTATTCCGTCGTCGGAAGCAGAAATCTTTATAGTACCGCCGTTTATCTTCACATACGTGCTTTCAATTCCCTCAGCCGCGGTGATATTAATCTTTCCGTCGTCAATCTGAGTGGTAGTCGTGCCCTGAATACCGTCAGCGGAAGCGTTGATATTGATGTTTCCGCCGCAGATGTAGATATATCCGATTGTATTGTCCTCGTCGTTCTCGGCGTGGAGTCCGTCCTTTTGGGAGTTAATTATAATTGTGCCGTCGGCAACCGCTATTGAGTCGTTCGCTTCAAGCGCGTCGGCTGAGGATGTGACGCTGATTTTTCCGCCTGTGACTTTTAAGTCATCCTTGCTTGTGACGCCATTCGCGGTGGAATTTATTTCAAGCGTACCCTTGCCGTTGAGCACAAGGTCATCCTTGGAGAAGATTACCGCGTCAGTGTTTGTGTCACCGTCAGCTGTAAAGCTGCCTGTAACCGAAAGGCTGTTTGTTTTTCCTGATGTTGTGGTAATAAAAACCTTGTCGGCGCTCTTGACGTAGATTGCGGGTGCGGTTGAGTTCTTGATGCTCACGCCGTCAAGCACAAGCTGAACCTTTGCCTCATTCCCCGCGTCCACGGTGACTGTAACGTTTTCCGCGTCGCCGCTGAGCACATATACACCCTCGGAGGTTATGCTTATGTTTTCACCGTCCTTTACGGTGTATTTTTTCGCGTTCGTCAAGTCCGCGGTCTGAGTGAGGTCACGCTCTGTGAACACACTGTCCTTACTCAGCATTCCGCTGAGACTACTTGCTTTGACGTCCGTCTTAGTTATGCTGCTGTCTGTTTCCGTTGTAGTCTTAACCGCTGTTGTCTGCGAGGCGGACACGCTCGTCGACGTGGTTGATTCCGTATTCTGTGATGTACACGAAGCGGCAGTTACCATTACCAAAGCCGCAGCGATTATTGCTAAAAACCTTTTCTTCATTTTGATTACCTCCTATAACTGATTTTCTGTTTCCGCGAACGGAAGAATCGCTATCTCCAGGTTACCGTTCTTGGTTCTGAGTTCATCCACAAACGCTTTCTGCTGTGAAGTGTCTTTCATCCGAATTTTGTACGAAAGCCTGAACATAGAGCCCATAGCCGTTGTCTTTATTCCGACGTTCTCACAGGATGAGAGGTATTTGCTGAAAACATCGTCAAATACGTCCTGATACTCCAGCGACTCGGGGATTGTCACCCTGAGCAGGTTTTCCTGAGTGAATCGCTTGTGCTCAAAAATCGGTAACGCCGAAAATGCTATGAACAAGAGCGACAGACAAACGAGAATCAGAATTCCATAGGCTATATAGCCCATACCAAAGGCTATGCCAGCGCCCATCGCTATGAAGATTGCGGCAATCTCATCCGCGCTTCCCTGCGCCGAACGAAAACGAATCAGGCTGAATGCTCCGCCTATCGCGACACCCGCTCCGATATTGCCGTTTACGAATGTTATCACCGCGGCGACAACAAAGGGTATGAGCGCAGTCACTGTGAAAAAGCGTCTGGTTGAGCGGATTCTGAACGAAATCACAAAGGCATATAGTATTCCGAACAAGAGCGAAAATCCCGCCATTGTAAAGAACTGTTCCGCCGTTACCGATGAAGAATAAATCGTGTTAAGAATTGTATTTATATCCATTGTTCTACCTCCTTATGCTTATGAGCCTTTTGTATGCCTCTCCGTATTTTGAAAAACTGGTTTTATAGATTCTTCCTTCGTTGAGGATTTTTGACAGCCACAAGGGCATCGCTCCCTGAACCTTAACCTCGAGGATTGAGTAACCCTCGGGCAGAAGCGGTTCGCCGTCCATTGAAACCCTCAAATCCAAGTCGTCCATACG
>JAILPC010000111.1 GCA_024690465.1 Ruminococcus sp. | reverse complement strand
GTATATATACTGTTCTGAGGTCTTTACTTTACTTTTTTTAGCTGTTATAATAGATGTATGAAAAGACTGGTTATTATTCTCGTTACAATTTTTATAATCGGCTCTGTTTCTATGTCGGGAATCACCGCTAACGCCGCTGTTATAAAAAGATACAGCGCAAAAGCGGATAACAATTCCGACGGAGAAACCAACGGAGAAAAAAAACAAACCCCGCAAACCAATGGCTCAGAGGACGAAATCCTGCCGTCAAAATACAGTTCGGCAGAGCTCGGATATACAACCTCGGTAAAGACTCAGGTCGGCAATATTTGCTGGGCTTATTCCTCTGTGTCCACTTTTGAGACAACTCTGCTAAAAAACAGTCTTTTTTACGGCGATTTAAACGTAAACGCGATTGACAGCTGGGGAGTTACAAGAGAAGACGGCACCGGCTGGCAGAGAAATACAAGCGCGGGCGGATACACTTCTATCGCGACAGGCTACTTCACAAGCTGGAACGGTCCCGTAACGAATGATGACAGTACAACACGCTACGGCACCACACAGCTGAGATATTATACAAAGAACGACAAAGACGAGGTTAAAAAGGCTATCATCAGAACAGGCTCGGTAAACGCCAATTATAATGATATATACTCGGGCAAAAGCGCTGACCTGACCTCGTTCTATGTCAACAGTTCTATCACAAGAATTTCCGGACATTCGATTTCTATTGTAGGTTGGGACGATAATTATTCAAAGGATTATTTCACAGGCAGCTTCAAGCCGGAAAACGACGGAGCGTGGCTCTGCAAAAACAGCTGGGGCAACAACAACAGCATCGGCGGCTACCTTTGGATTTCTTATGAGGACTATTACCTTCTTAACGAAGAATATTTCGACTACGGGTTCAGCATAGAAAGCTTTCAGGAGATTAAACCGAACGACTATCTGTACCAGAACGAGGAGTACGGCGCAACCTACGAATTTAAATATTTGGGCGACAAAAAGCAAACGTTTCTTAATGTGTTTGACTTCTCGGAAAACGGCAATGTACTTGATAAGGTAGTTTTCGAGAGCGAGTCCGCAGGCGCTGAATACACTGTGTATTATGTTCCCTTAGACAATAACGAAAAACCTGTTCAGAACCGCTCGGAGTGGATAAAGCTCAACAGCGGCACAATCAATTACAGCGGATACATATGCGCTGATTTTGACGACTTTAAAGTGCCGCAGAGAAAAGCGGCGATAGCTGTAGAGATTGATGCAAAAAACATATCTTTACCCTGTGGAATAGGTGTAAGCGAATGGCTCAAAAGTGAAGGTGATTATAACTTTATTTTCATAAACTCCAGCAACAGAGGCGAGTCTTTCATAGAGTACAACGGCGAAATAACAGACGTCATGGATTATTATAAAAACGAAAAATCCGATGACATCGGCGGAACGCTCGTTATCAAAGCAATAACGAACGAAACCGTTGTCACAAACATCAGAGGTGACGTCAACATCGACGGAGTAATCGACATCAACGACGTAACGACAATCCAGCTTTATCTTGCCAAGCTTACGGAATTCACATTCAAAGACCAGCTTGTCAACGCTGACTTCAACTACGACGGAATTAT
This sequence comes from Ruminococcus sp., assembly GCA_024690465.1. Classification (GTDB taxonomy): domain Bacteria; phylum Bacillota; class Clostridia; order Oscillospirales; family Acutalibacteraceae; genus Ruminococcoides. The sequence goes on along the minus strand of JAILPC010000111.1, from coordinate 1,454 downwards.
AAACATCAATGACGCAACGGCAATACAGATAAGGCTGGCAACAGGAGATTAATAAACGCGCAAAACAAAAAGAAATAAATGTTTACAAACACCTCGTATTGATTTATAATTAATACGAGGTGAGTTTTATGGATAAGTTTCTGAATATATCATACGACTTTCTGCTGAAGCTCGGAGGATCTTTGTTAATCGCGGTAATAGGATTTTTCGCAGCCAGGCTGATTGCGTATCTTTTCGGCAAAGCTATGAAAAAGACTAATGTGGATATCTCGCTGATAAACTTCTTTAAGCGTGTTATCCGCATAGTGTGCTACATTATCATTGTAATCAGCGCGCTGTCAAATCTGGGTATCTCTACAACAGGAATTATAGCGAGCTTTTCGGCTGTTGCCGCGGCTTTCGCTTTGGCGCTCAAGGACAGCCTATCGGATATCGCGAGCGGTGTTGTAATCCTCTTTACGCGTCCGTTCAAGACCAATGACTTCATTGAATTTGACGACCACAGAGGTTATGTTGAAAAGATAGATTTAATGCACACATATATACGCACATATGACGACACGAACGTCATTATCCCGAACAGCAACATCACAACCACCAAAGTAAACAACTTTACAACCAACCCCGAAATAAGGGTTCAGATATTCATCCCGATTGCGTACGAAGCTGACTTCGACAAAGTCAAGGAAATCGTTGTGGACAGGATGAAAAAGACAGACAAGGTAATTCTCGACAACGAGAAATTCACCCCTGTTGTACGACTTCAGAGCTACCAGGAAAGCTCTATTGAAGCGATTGCAAGGTGCTGGGTAAACTTTAAAGACTATTGGGCTGTTTATTACAGCTTAACCGAAAACATCAAAAAGGACCTTGAAGCAAACAACCTTGTTATTCCGTTCAATCAGCTCGACGTGCATATCGACAACAAAGAACAATAAAGAAAGCGATGGGCAAAAGCTCATCGCTTATTTTATATTCAGTTCATCCATAAGGTTTGTTACAAACTCAGCGTCCTCACCCTCAAGGTTTTTACGTCGGTCAGCAAAACCTGCCTTGAGATTCAGGTCTCGGGAGATAAACACCCTTTTCACCCAATACTGCACCCATGAAACAGGCAGTAGGAACGGCGCTTTGTCGAGATAAGCGTACGCTTGCCTGAGCTTATTATATGGCACAAAAACCTGTTTAAGCCAATAAAAGCCGTTAGTACGCTCGCTGTCCTGATAGAAATAAACCTCACGCGCTCCAAAGGTTGAACAGTAAAGTATAAACTCGCCGAACTTGTTAATCTCGGTTTTTTCGTCTGAGAACCAGTTCACCGAAAGCGAACGGAACGCGCGCTCAAATTCAAAAAGATTTACCTTTTTGAGCTCAGTTTCAATATAATCCATATCAAGGTCTTTGAAGGATTGCAGACATACATAAGCGTCCATAACCATCCTAACACCTATCCC
>JAILPC010000108.1 GCA_024690465.1 Ruminococcus sp. | reverse complement strand
CATACAGCGAGCTCGGAAAAGTGATGTTGACTATGCTGAGACAATATGAAAACGCATACTCATCAATAGACTGTAAAATATTGCTCATATTAACCGTTTCCAGAGCTCTGCACTCATAAAAGGAATACGGTCCGATCTGAGATACCTGGGAAGGAACAGTTATTGATGTTATGGATTTTTTGATAAGATTTGCTAACGTAGTGCTGTCTCCGCTGACGCTGACACTAGCGCTGGCGTATTGTGTAACATCGACAGTTCCGTTGGACGAAATGTTAATTGTGCCCGAGGGAGTTATTCCTGTCTGAATACTGTTGATTTTTGACGCGTATTGAGATGTGGGCGTGCCCGAAGAAACGGTTACTCCTTTGTTCTCAATAGCTGTTTTTATTGCGCCGAAATCACTGATTGCCTGATTAATATTCTGGTTTAGTGTTGCCATTTAGTTACCTCCGTTTAATGTATTTTCCAATGCGGTATTCAATTGTTCTTTTGTTGATGTCAAACCTGCAAGCGCCGCCTCAAGATTATCGTTGATGTCGCGTTCGGCGGATTTGTTCTGCAGTGAGGTAATCGCGGGGTTGATAACCTCTGTCCAGCTTTCTGCGCGGAATGTCGGCGCTACGCGGGTAATCTGACGTAAGAAAACCTGCTGTGTATCTGTCTGAGTAATAACCTGATAGCCGTTTATGTATCTGAGCTGGCAGGCTGAGCCGCTCTCCGCGCCGATTGCTGAGGCAAGCGCTCCCGAAGCTGTAAACTGATATACGCCGCCGCAGGTGCAATAATCACCTGAATCGAAGGCGTCCGCCGCGCTGAGCGTGCCAAGCGTGTTAACATACATCGGGTTTTGCGGAACGGTGTCGATAATACCCTGCAGCGACTCCGAAAGCTTGTCGTATGTGACGTTTCCGTCTGCGATTTTTTCGGTTGTAACGGCGTTGTTTTTCAGCTTGGCTGTTGATACGGTGTTATCGGCAAGCTTTGCGGCTGTGACGGCGTTATCGGCAATTTTATCAGTAGTAACCGCTCCGCTGCCGATTTTTTCTGTTATGACCGCGCCGATATCAATCTTTGGTGACGTTACGGAATTTATCGCCAGCTTTGATGCCGAAACGGCATAGTCCGATATTTTTACGGTTGCAACAGCGCCATCGTCAAGTTTGGATGTTATTACGGCGCCGTCAGCTATTTTACCTGCTGTGACAGCGTTAGCGGCGATGTTGGTCGAACCGACACTGCCCGCGGAATTGTTGAGCTTGTTGCCTACAGTCGCCGTAAGAGACACAATAGCGTTTTGGTTTGTTGTTGAGCTCTGTGTGTTTGAGGTAATGTTCGCTTCATCAGCCGCCAGACGCTGAGCTAAGCTGTCGTAGTTTCCGCTGAGCTGACTGAGAGTTTCGGTCAGCGTGCTTGCTGACCCGAGCTCGGTTTCGAGTTCTGCGATTTGTTCCTCAAGCTGCTCACGGGGAACAAGCTCGTCTGTCTGCGCCGACGAATTATAAACCTGAAGCGTAACGGTATTTGATTTGCCGATTACCGTATCGCCGTGTTTAATCTCAATAAACATATTGAGTATCTGCGCTGTCGCCGTGATATCGCTTGTAATCGGAACCGAGCCTGTGAGCGGGGCTGTGTTATCATTCCACTCAATCCTGTGGACAAAATAACTGGTGTTCGGCAATACAATATGAAGATAAAGCGAACAATCACTGACTCTTTTTTCTCCGATATAGGGATTCACAGCAACAACATCAATTGTGTTGATAAGATTTTCACCTGTATAAACCCTGGTGGTTTTTGTTATGGTGAGCTCTTTTTGGCTGTTTAGTTCCAGTTTAATCATTAATGATATCCTTTCAATAAAAAATAAACCTCCCTACTATACCCGCAAAAACAGAAAAAATTGCATTGTTTAATGCAATTTAAAAGAAAAAAGCGTTGAAAAAATTTCAACGCTTTCGTTTTAGTTCTGTTTTTCTACTATTTTGTATTCGTCATAGAGTTGAAAGTAATGACAGTTGTCTGTGCTCTGGGACATAAACCGAGCCATTTCGTCTTCGTCGAGATTTATGTCGCAGAAATAACACTCGTACTCGTCATCAAAAACATAGTGAGCGCAGTGCTCGCAGGCAGACATATTCACTCCTCCTCTTTTTCGAGAAAATCATACTTATTGTATAAAATAGGCCTGTAGCTGTCGAGGTGCTCAAAAACCTTCTCGGCACTGTCGGTGACAAAATAGAGTTCACGGCATTTGTCCGCCATAAAGTTCTTTTCAATCGCTTCGTCTATAAGGCGGAACAGAGGATTATAGTAGCCGTTTACATTATAAATAACAATTGGCTTTGTGTGACGGCGGAGCTGCTTGAGCGTGAGTATCTCAAAAAATTCCTCGAACGTTCCGATACCGCCCGGCATCATAACGAAGGCGTCGCTCAGATCCTCCATAATCTGTTTGCGTTCGCGCATTGTGTCGGTATAAATAAGCTCGCAGTCGGTGAAAGTAACGTCAACCTCGTTAAAGAACGTCGGTATTACACCTACGGCGCTGCCGCCCTTGCGGCGAATTCCGCGGGCTACGGCTCCCATAACGCCGTATTTCCCCGCGCCGAAAACCAGTGTATCACCGTGCTCGGCGAGCATTTTTCCGAACTGTTCGCCCGACTGTAAATAAGATTTTTCAATTGTCTCGCTTGAAGCGCAAAAAACGCAAATTTTCATATTTATCCCTTACTGTTTTCCTGCTATATATATTTGTATTGCCGTGACATCGTTGATATCAACTTTGTCGCTTTTGTTAAAATCGGCATACTCAGGATGATAATCAGGCGGCACATTGCCTGCCAACGCGCACTGAATCTCAGTGGCGTCGTTGATGTTGAGCTTTTCGTCGAGGTTTACATCGCCGTTCACTATATTGAATATCTTGCCGAACTCATTTGAAAGCCACGCCGCGCGCGAGGTCATCCAGTCAACCATATAATTGTACTCGCCTTCAAAGTCAGCGGCGTAGGCTGTCTCATTATTCGCGACTGTGTATTTCCCGTTCTTGAACTCGGCTTTCTTTAATGAAGAATGGTCGCTTATCCAGCTGCCTGTGTTAAGCAGCCAGCCGCGGGTATAGTTCATATCCGCAGTGCCCTTGAGAAGCTGATAGTAACCGTCTGCTGAATAGAGCTCGCCTGATGTTCCCGTTCCGCTCGCGAATTCGGTGATTTCGGGCACAAATTTTTTGAACCAGAGCTTCGCGGCTTGTTTTACAATAACAGAGTTGTTGGCGCACTTGTTCATAATGTTGTTGGAGCTTGTTTCCCTTGCTCTCTTGCCCTTGAATTTGCACCACCAGCCCGAGTACTCGGTATAATCCGAAACGCCCATATTGCTGAGGTCCTTGGCTATGCCTGCGCAGTTGCCGAGAGTGTTGTCGTAATCCCATACGGGTGACGCGTAGAATCGCCATTTGCCGTCGGTCGACTGCTTATATACCATATAAAAGCTGCTGACGCCGCTGTCCCAGTTTTTGCCGAGTTCGTTAATCAGATAAATCTTCGCGAACGAATCGACGTCGATTGTCTCGGACAGCGTCTCATAGGTTGCGCTTGAACTGCCGAGCTTTGCGAAAAGCCCTGTGAACTTGGATTTTATCTTGTCCTTAACCTCGGAATAATACTGCTTGTCTGAGGTGAGCTCGGGAGATTTGATTGTAATCTCGTTGGAGCTTGAGGATGTGTGGTAATCATCCTGAGCATAGCTCGGGTCAATCTCAATACAGAACGAGAAATTGCTCGCCAGCGAGCCGTCCTCGGCGATATAGTCGGTGTCGGAAATATCGTTTATCAGGTCGTTTTTGCCTATTTCGATTTTTTCCGCGCACTGATATGATCCATAATACACCCCGTTCATATAAAAGTCAACAAAGCGTGAGTCGGAAGCGTAAGGCATACCTACGGCGTCGGACAAATCATAAAGAATACGGTTGCGCGCGAGAGACGCATCCTGGTAGTTCGCGAGGAGAGAGAATTTTTTGCGCTTTTCCATACCCGCGATCGAAACAGCCGAATTGTAGGTAATGTTAAAAGGCTTTTTCGCTTTGTCCCAGGTTGTGTTGCCTCTGCCCTTAATCTTCTTTATCGCAGTGTTATCAATATTTCCGCTGCTGTCTACAATTGCTCCGTTAGCTTTAGCTGAGAGAGATTTGTCTTCCTTGAGGTAATCAAAAAGCGGTGTGCCGCTGCCGTCCGCGTTGGGATTGTTGGCATAAATCGCCGCCTCGGCTGTTGAATTCTTGAACACAAGGCTGTAGTCCGTGCTGCCTACTTTTACGTTATACGGTGTATCCGCGGTATAGCTGATTTCTGCCGATTCGCCCTGCTGAAGTGTGGTGTCATTTATTACAACGGTTTCTTCGTACGCGTTATAAATTTCCGCTTTGGTTTTGTCGGCCGAAACAGGAAGGAAGAAATATTTTACAAACAGATCGTCGCTGTTGCCGTCCTTGTCTTCGGCGGACTGCCAGATTGTCCACGCCTCGGTGTCCGAAGCACCTGCTACGGCGTGAGCGTACAAGCCCTCGCCCGACGCCTGTAAGAACGACGGAACCGCGGGAGCGTTATCCTCAGCCTGAGCAGTAAAAACGGGGATTGTCAGCATAAGTGTCAGCGCCAATATGATTGACGCGATTCTCTTTTTTTTCATACTCATAGTCAAAACTCCTAATCTATATATATATGCTATTATATCACACCAGGTTTATTATTTCTATTGATATTATAGCCATAAAAACTTGTTGGATTTTGTACAATTTATCTTGCGCGGAGTTTTATACAATAATAAAGCAGACATTTTTTGAGCTTTGTTCATTTGACGGTTGATAAAAATTTATGTATATGTTATTATGTTTTCATCAAAAAAAGAAAGAAGTTTTAATATGAACAAGAAACTCCAGAAAAAAGATAAAATAATTCTCGGTGTTTTAGCCGCGCTGATTGTAATTGTAATAGGCGCAGGCGCTTTTCTGATTATCAGAAATTCAAACACCGCGAACACCGCGAACGAAAAAACAAGCAAAACCTCCTCGGCTGCTTCGAGCTCACAGATTTCCACATCAAAAGCTACCTCTTCCAAATCAAAGAAGTCAAGCAAGACCGGCTCGAGCAAAAAGTCGTCCGCCGCTAAATCCGAGAGCAAAAGCAGCTCCTCGTCATCGAAGTCCGCTTCGTCATCATCTAACGGCGGCAGCACTTCGTCAAAGACATCCTCAAAGAGCAGCAAATCGTCCTCTTCAACATCAAAAAACATTGAAAAAGGGGATAAAGTTAAGCGCGTAAAGCCGAAGGAAAACAAGTCTCACGCCAGCAATCAGACTCTCAAAGTTAACGAAAAGACCTGTTATGTGGGCGACAAAATTACAATCGTGATGAACCTCACTTCCAAGAAGTCGATTGTCAATTATCAGGGAGCGCTGAGTTTTGACAACAAATATCTGAAATTAAAAGACGTTGCGTCGAACAAATTCGGCGTTGCTAACTCAAACGGAAGTTATATTCTTTATAACGCGTCTTCACTCAACGGAATGGACTTCTCCGAGACAGGCACGGTATTTACCGCGACATTTGAAGTAAAAGAAGCAGGCTCAACAGAAGTGAAAAACGACCTTGAAATCATTTCCGAGCTCGTAAACAATAACATCATACAATTATCCCCCAACGACTACGAAGTAAAAATAGACATTTACGACTGATAACAAAAATTTAAAGCCTTGAGGAAAAACCCCAAGGCTTTAATTTTGCAAATCAGGCTGATTAAGCTTTGCCTACGGAACCGAAGAGTTCCATCTTCTCTTTTACTGTATCCTTGATTGCCTGAGCGCCGGGAGCGAGGAGCTTTCTGGGATCAAAGCCTTTGCCCTGAAGATCCTTGCCCTCTTCGATGTACTTTCTTGTAGCTGCCGCGAAAGCGAGCTGACACTCGGTATTAACGTTAATCTTGGAAACGCCGAGCTCGATAGCCTTTTTGATCATATCAGCGGGAATACCTGTGCCGCCGTGAAGAACTAACGGCATATCGCCTGTGAGCTGCTGGATAGCGTCGAGAGTCTCGAAAGAAAGACCTGCCCAATTTTCGGGATATTTGCCGTGGATATTGCCGATACCCGCGGCGAGCATTGTTACGCCGAGGTCCGCAACCATCTTGCACTCCTGAGGATCAGCACATTCACCGGCGCCGATAACTCCGTCTTCTTCTCCGCCGATTGAACCGACCTCAGCCTCGATTGAAAGACCGAGCTCGTTGCATGTAGCAACCAGTTCCTTTGTCTTGGCAACATTCTCGTCGATCGGATAGTGAGAACCGTCAAACATAATTGAACTGAATCCAGCTTCAATACAAGCCTTTGCGCCTTCATATGAACCGTGGTCGAGATGAAGAGCTACGGGAACTGTGATGCCCAGCTCCTCGATCATAGCCGTAACCATACCTACAACTGTCTTGTAGCCGCACATATACTTGCCTGCGCCCTCAGATACACCTAAGATAACAGGTGACTGTAACTCCTCGGCTGTGAGAAGAATAGACTTTGTCCACTCAAGGTTGTTGATGTTAAACTGACCTACCGCATAGTGGCCTGCTTTTGCTTTGGTGAGCATTTCTTTTGCGTTAACTAATGGCATAATAATTCCTCCTAAAAGATATTTTCAAATGACATTATATCCATTCAAGGCTATTATACCATCTATGATCTTTGCGTGCAATATCCAAAGAGAAAATAAAGTTGCTTTTGTCGAGATTATTTTGCTTGCGTATCGCGTATATCTGTATTATAATGAATATGTATGCGGCTGTCGGCTGCGGATCATCCGACGCGAGGATCCCCCTGCTGAAAATGCCGTAAATATACAGCAGTCCCTTATGCGGGATTGCCGCGGCTCTTATTGAGCCTGACTATGACATTACCGAGGAGAGAATCATCATGCCTTTTATCAACGCTAAGTTTTCAACCACCGTGACCCCCGATAAGGAATATGAGCTGAAAGCCGCGCTCGGCGAGGCGATCACCCTGCTGGGCAAATCCGAACGCTACCTGATGGTCGAGATCGAGGATAACCGCCGGTTGTACTTCGGCGGCGAAAACGACAAGCCGATCGCGTTCTTTGACGTGTCGCTGCTGCACTCTGCGCCCCGCGCGGCGTATGAAAAGCTGACC
>JAILPC010000107.1 GCA_024690465.1 Ruminococcus sp. | reverse complement strand
ATCAGCGTTGTCAAAATGATCGTCTTGTGAGTGACCGTCACCTGTGTTAACAACTGTAGAAGCGCAGAGCACGTCTAATTTTGTGAGTTCCTCTACTGTAAATTATAAGGTATAATTATATAAGCAATTTTGCATTGGATTTTTAACCTTTTTTTGCACGACTATATTTTTGATGTTAATTTTTCCGTTTTGTCTGCAAGCTGTACGAAACTCTTGTCATGAGGTTTTCGCCCAGGAATCGTAATCCGAATTTGAGCATTTTAATCGCGGCGCCGGGGATGATAACCATCTTGCCCTTTAAGGTCTTGTCAACAGCGAGTTTAGCGACACGCTTGCTGTCAAGTCCGCTGACAATAAAGTTAACGCCCGCGACCTTGTTGAACTCGGTTCTGACAGGTCCCGGACAAAGCACCGACACCTTTACATTTATTTTGTCGCGCCTGAGCTCCTCACGCAGCGCCTCGGTGTAGCGTACAACGTAATTTTTTGAGGCGTAGTAGCTCGCGAGAAACGGGCCCGCGAGATAGCCCGCGATTGAACCGACGTTTAGGATATATCCGCTGTCCTTCGCAATCATATCCTTAAGATAAAGCCTTGTCAGAATATGGAGCGCCTTGATATTTGTGTCAATGAGCTGAAGCTCACGCTCCAGAGAAACGTCCTTTACCTTGCCGTAAGCTCCGAACCCCGCGTTGTTTATGAGGAAGTCGATATCCGCGTCCTTTGTCATCTCATAGAGCTTGAAACAGTTCTCCTGCTTTGAGATATCCATAACGATAGTTTTTACTTTTACATTTTTAATTTCGTTTTTGAGCGCGTTGAGTCTGTCCTCTCTGCGCGCTACAAGTATGAGGTCATAACCGAGCGTCGAAAGATAGCGCGCCATTTCGCGCCCCATTCCGCTGCTCGCGCCTGTGATTAATGCTGTCATAGTTGCCTCCTTAGTTCTCAGTAGTCAGTAGTTAGTTATTAGTTAAGTGAAGCCATAAGCTTGTTTAACATCTTACCAATTTCTGACAATAAAATCATTGATGGTTCAACCTGTTGTTTTGATAACAGATTAAGTTTATAACAAATGTAAAGCTGCGTTTGTAATTCCGCCTTTGAGCCACGCGCTATTGATAAAAAATTGATAAATTCTTTTGATGATTTTCTTTGTTGTCCCTCTGCTATATTTGAAGGTATTGATACAGCGGCTCTACGCATTTGAAGCGCAATACCATATTTTTCATCTTCAGGCAGCAATTTAATTAAATTATAAATTACTACTACCGCGTCAATTGACTTTTGCCAAACCAATAAATCTTTATAACTTTTACCAGACATTTTCAAACTCCTAACTAACTACTAGCTACTAATTACTGACTACTAGAGAAGCCGGCTTTTTGAGCCGGCTTCATATTATTAATCAAGTGAATTCTTCTGAGCAGCGGGAACCTTCTTGTCATAGCAGGCAAAAGCGTCGTCAACGAGCTTTTTGTCGGGCTTGGGTGTGATAAGGCTCACGAGCGGTACAATGATAAGTCCCGCAATCATAGCGAACGCGCCGCAGTTGATGGGTGACTGGAGAATAACGGGGAACATTTTTCTGAAGAAAAGGTTGAGGATCATTATGCCCGCGCCGAAGATAAAGCTAACCCAGCAGGCGAGCTTTGTGGTCTTCTTCCAGTAGAGACCGTAGAGGAACGGAGCGAGGAACGCGCCCGCGAGCGCACCCCAGGATACGCCCATAAGCTGAGCGATAAACTTAACAGATTCGTTTTCGCTCTTAACCTGGTAAATCGCGATGAACGCCGCGATAGCGATAAATACAACGATAAAGATTCTGATAATAAGAACTTCTTTTTTCTGGCTCATCTTCTTGATGAAGTTGCCCTTGAGGAAGTCAATTGTGAGTGTTGAGCTCGACGCGATAACGAGCGAGGAGAGTGTGGACATAGAAGCCGAAAGCACAAGAATAACTACAATAGCGATGAGTATATCGGGAAGTCCCTTGAGCATTTCGGGGATAATGGCGTCGAAGCCGAGGTTGGCGACATCAACATTGAACAGACGGCCGAATCCGCCGAGGAAATAACATCCGCCCGCTACGATAAACGCGAACGCTGTGGAGATGATTGTACCCTTGCGGATGTGCTTCTCGCTCTTGATAGCGTAGAACTTCTGAACCATTTGCGGAAGTCCCCATGTACCGAGAGATGTGAGAATAACAACGCCCAAAAGGTTGAGCGGGTCAGGTCCGAAGAATGAGTTGAACGCGCCGGGAGTTGTTGTGACAGTTTCGTCGGTAACCTGAGCAAGACCGTTGAGCGCCTCCATAAAGCCTCCCTTGCTCATAAGTACGGCAGCGATTACGGCAACGATGCCGACAATCATAATCAAGCCCTGGATAAAGTCGTTGATTGCTGTAGCCATATATCCGCCCGCGATTACATAAACACCCGTGAGAACGGACATAATCACGATACACCATACATAGTCGATACCGAACGCCATCTCAAACAGACGGGACAGACCGTTGTAGAGCGAAGCTGTGTACGGAATAAGGAAAATAAACGTGATTACCGAAGCGCCTATTTTCAAACCTTTGCTCGAAAAACGCTTGCCGAAGAAATCGGGCATTGTAGCCGAGTTGAGGTGCTGAGTCATAATACGGGTTCTTCTGCCGAGGATTACCCACGCAAGCAGTGAACCGATAAGGGCGTTGCCGATACCTATCCATGTTGAGGCAATACCGTATTTCCAGCCGAACTGTCCCGCGTAACCGATAAAGATTACAGCCGAGAAGTACGATGTGCCGTAAGCAAACGCCGTAAGCCACGGACCTACGCTTCGTCCGCCGAGCACGAATCCGTTAACGTCCGTAGCGTGACGGCGGCAGTAGATGCCTACGCCTATCATTATTCCGAAGAATATCACTAAGAAAATCAGTGAAAGAATACCTTTTAATTCCATTTTTAACCTCCGTTGTTTGTATCCCTGTCAATTCAACCCTTTAAAGGGTTAAAGCGAGTCGGGCTTTATATTTCCCCTTTTAACGAGTCACCCCGTTAAAAGGGGTTATAATCATTTTAATTCGTTTAAATCTATCTCATTCTGACGTGCAACTACGCTTTCGCCGCAATAGATTTTTCTGAGAACAGGCTTTTCAATCTTGCCTGTGGGATTGCGCGGAACGTCAGCGAAGATAATCTTTCTCGGACGCTTGTAGCGCGGAAGTTCCTTGCAGAACTCGTTAACTTCGTCCTCGGTGAGCGTAAAATCGGGCTTGACCTCGATAATCGCTGTGGCGATTTCGCCGAGACGCTGGTCGGGAAGTCCGATAACAGCTACGTCCTTGATTGCGTTGTTCGAACGCAGGAAATCTTCAATCTGAACGGGATATATATTCTCACCGCCCGAGATGATAACGTCCTTTTTGCGGTCTACAAGATAGATAAAGCCGTCGCTGTCACGCTCAGCCATATCGCCTGTATAGAGCCAGCCCTCGCTGTCAAGAACCTCTTCGGTAGCCTCGGGGTCTTTGTAGTAACATTTCATTACGCCGGGACCTTTGACTGCAAGCTCGCCGACGCCGCTTGTGATTTCGTTGCGGTTCTCGTCAACAATCTTAACCTGCCAGCCGTAGCCCGGAACGCCGATAGCGCCGACCTTGCGGGTGTTTTCAACGCCGAGGTGAACGCAGCCCGGACCGATTGACTCAGAGAGTCCGTAGTTTGTATCGTACTGGTGATTCGGGAACACCTTCTTCCAGCGCTGAATCAGTGAAGGCGGCACGGGCTGAGCGCCGATGTGCATTAATCTCCACTGGCTGATTTCATAATCTTCAAGGTTGATTTTGCCCGACTCGATAGCGTCGAGGATATCCTGCGCCCACGGAACGAGCAGCCAGACGATTGTGCATCTCTCCTCGCTTACGGTTCTGATTATCCACTCGGGACTTACGCCTCTGAGGATAACCGCTTTGCCGCCCGAATAAAGGCTGCCGAACCAGTGCATTTTCGCGCCTGTGTGATAAAGCGGAGGAATACAAAGGAAAACATCATCCTTTGTCTGTCCGTGGTGAGCGTGCTCAACCTTAGCCGAATGAACAAGACTCTCGTGATTGTGCAGAATAGCCTTCGGGAAGCCTGTGGTTCCCGACGAAAAATAGATAGCTCCGTCGTCCTCGTCTGTGATGTATACGCTGGGAGCGATTGAGGAACAATAATTTATAAGCTTTTCGTAGCTGTCGGCAAAAGACGGACACTCGTCACCGACATAGAAACAATTCTTTACTTTGGGTACTTTGTCGAGGATTTCCTCAACACGTCCGATAAACTCGGGACCGAACACAAGCGCGTCAGCGTCTGCCTGAGTGAGACAATACCTGATTTCGTCGGCTGTGTAGCGGTAGTTGAGCGGAACAGCAAGCGCGCCTGTCTTTAATATTCCGAAATAAATCGGAAGCCAGTCGATGCAGTTCATCAGAAGAATTGCGACCTTATCGCCTTTCTTGACGCCTCTTGTCAGAAGAAGGTTGGCGAAGCGGTTGGCTTTGATTTCGAACTCGCCCCATGTGAGCTGTTTACGAAACGCTCCCGAGCGGTTGCTTTCAATCAGAGAATACTCACGCCATGTTACGTGAGGGACGTTTTTAACGTCGGGATTAATCTCAACAAGCGCGATGTCGTTCTTAAAATAAGTCGCGTTCCTTGTAAGATATTCGGTAATCGGCATATTTTCTCTTCTCCATTCTATTTATAAAACCATTTCCAATAAAAAAGCCCCGAAGTAAACGCTTTAGGGCTTTAAAGTCTTGAATTGCTAATATTATCTCACTTTAGCGGTCGTTTGTCAAGGATAACTAATTAATACAGCTAAACTTTGTGAACAGTACACAAAAACTGCCTTATATTTTAGTTTAAGTTGCCAAAGCAATATTTATATATAAAAACAATAATGTACTTAAATTGCTCTTGATATAGTTGGTAAATTATGTTAAAATGATTTTGTATATGATAAAAAGGCAGGGGTAAAACGTTATGAAATACGGCGTTTTATACAATAAAAACAATGTTAATATAGGCGACGATATCCAGGCTTACGCCACCGCTCGCTTTTTGCCGCGTATTGACTACTTTATCGACCGCGAACATATCGACGAGTTCAAACCCGAAACGGAGGAACCTGTAGCGGTTATTATGAACGCGTGGTATATGTGGGCAAAGTGGAACTGGCCGCCCTCAAAATACATTCTGCCCAAGATGATAGGCTTTCACTACGCCGACCACCAGCTTGCAAAACAGCCAGGTTCTCCTATTAAGTATGAATTCCTCGAAGGCTTGGGCGGCGAATACCTCAAGGCGTACGGACCTGTAGGCTGCCGCGACTACTTCACAAGAGACAAGCTCTCCGAAATCGGCGTTGACGCCTATTTTTCGGGCTGTATTACAATGACATTGCCGAAAATGCCCGAGCGCGAGAACAAGGGACAATATATATGTATTGTTGACCTTGAAAAGAAGGTTCGCGAAAAGCTCCTTCCCATTCTTGAAGCTCAGGGAATTGAAGTTAAGGTAATCACTCATAATCGTGAGCGAGATTCCGAAATGAGCTGGGAAGAACGCTGCGAGATGGTCAAGGAAATGCTGACAGTATATCAGAACGCGCGCTGTGTTGTCACAAAGCGTCTGCACTGTTCGCTGCCGTGTCTCGCTATGGATGTTCCCGTTTTCATTATAAAAGAAATGGAGGACGACATCCGCTTCGACCCCTATTATGACTTCTTCTACCGCACAACCGTCACAAAGTTTATGAACGACGAGTATGAATACGACTTTCTTAATCCTCCGCCGAACAAAGGCTTCCACAAGCCTTACCGCGACGAGCTGATTAAGGTGTGCGAGGAATTTGTAAACGAAGTCAAGAACGAAACCCGAAGCCTCAATGAGCTTGTTAAGACAACCTACACCGAAGAGGAGCTTCGCAAGTGGCGTCACGACACAATGAAAGAAAGCATGGGCAAATGGCTTACATTCAGCCGTGAGTTCCAGATAGACAACAAAAAAATCCGCAAAAAGGAAGCTAAGGAAGCCAGAGAAATTGTATCTCTCAAGAATAAGCTCGGCAACGAAAAAGACAGGGTTAAGCGTCTGAAAGAGGACAAAAAGACTCTGCAGGAAGCAAAGCGCGAGCTCACCAAAAAGAACAAAGAGCTCGAAAAAACAAAGCGCAGAATACTCACGGCTTCGAGCTGGTCTTTAATAAAATTCATTTTCAAAAGAAAATTCAAGCCCGACTCAATTGACGAAACTTTCAGAACATAAAAGAAGGATAGTATTATGAAATACGGACTTTTAATGCACAAACCGACAACTAACTGGGGAGATGACATCCAGTCTTACGCCATAAAGCAGTTTCTTCCTCACGTTGACCATATTATCAACCGTGAAAGAATCAACACCTTTAAAGGCGACGATGAAAAGCCCGTAGCCGTTGTTATGGCGGCGTGGTGGATGTGGTACAAATGGAACTGGCCGCCCTCAAAATACGTTCTGCCGTTTTTTACGGGATTCCATTATTCCGACAACAAAGCGGCAAAACAGGCAGGCTGTCCCGCGAACTTTCTCTTCCTTTCGGGACTCGGCGGAAAGTATATGAACGCTTACGGACCTGTCGGCTGCCGTGATTACTTTACACGCGACAATCTCCGCGCTCAGGGCGTGAACGCTGAATTCTCAGGCTGTATCACCCTTACTCTTCCCGAGCAGAAGCGCGTTAAGCCCGAAAAAGAATATGTAGTTATCGTTGACGTAGCAAAGCCTGTTGAGGAAAAAATAAGAAAACAGCTTGAGGGTACGGATATTGAGCTCAAAAAGATTACCCACAATCTTGACAAAGACCATCCGAAAAAAGGCTGGAAACAGCGTATGGACGAGGTCGAGGAGCTTCTGACAATTTATCAGAACGCAAAGTGCGTCGTTACAAGACGTCTGCACTGCGCGCTGCCGTGTCTGGCAATGGGTGTTCCGACACTCCTCGCAATCCACACTCTCGAGAGCATCCGCTTTATCCCCTACTACGACTGGCTTCATTGCTGTTTACCTCAGCAGTTCGCGAGCGGAGAGTATGAGTACGACGTAACCAATCCTCCCGCAAATCCAACCGCTCACCTCGAAACAAAGGAAAAGCTCACAAACTCTATCAAGGAGTTCGTGAACTACGCCGAAAGTCTAGGCGACGCTACAGCCGACGAGGTAAACAAGTTCAGAAAGCGCGAAAAAACCATAATCAGATGGCGCAACAAGAATATGAAGAAAACCGCCAAAATGTGGGAAGAAGAGCTTGACGGCTGGCTCAACGAAAAAGAGCTTAAGAAAAACAAGGAATTAGGCGTAAAGATTTATAATCAGCGCCGTGACAAAAAGAGACAAAACGACTTTCTGGAGCAGCAGATGGTAGCCTATCTGGATCAGGCGCGCCGTGTGTTCAAGCTTCAGAAAGAAGCCGAAAAACAGAAAAATCTTGCTCAGGGCAAGAAAAACTGACAAAAATAACTGCAGCAGAGTTCAAAAGTGAGCTCTGCTGTTTCTTTATATATTTATATTGAAAACCTTTTTGGCGTTTTTATACATTATATTATCATAGTCCTCGGGAGTTACAAGCTTTTGGAATTCGTTGAAATATTCCTGATAAAGCGACCGCTCTCCCCATTTGTTGTACTGGTAGGTATCTTTTCCGTCAATAGGATTGTCGGAGCCGAAAAGCGTTTTTTCGCTTCCGTATCTTTTTACCGCCTCGAGCGTAGTCTTAAGCGGCACCCACGATGTGTCGCCGTAAAGATTCGGCAGCTTATTGAGCAGGTCAAGCGCCTCGCTGTTGTTTGTGCCCAGATCCATATGCACCATAACAAAGTTAATATCGGGGTGCTTTTTAGCGGCGTTATAAAGGTGAATCGACCTGGCCTCTTCACACCCGCCCGTGTGAGAAACCACCGCGAGATTATATTTTTCCGCGAGCTCATAATACGGCTCAGCCTTTTCGTCATCGGGAGCAGTGAGCGAATGGAACGGGTGAAGCTTCAGCCCGTAGATAATGTCCCTGTTGTTCTTTATCAAATTCTCAAACTCCTCGTCGAGCTTTCCCGAACAGAGCTTAACCCAGGCGAGAACACCGATTTTATCGGGATATTTGCGCGCGAACTCAATCGTTTTTCTGAGAACTTTGTTCTGCGGCTTCTGAAGCACACGCGGAATCTTCTGCCCTTTGTGGCTGAACTCCACACCCTCAATATTGCTCACAAGCGAAAAATCCACGCCGTATTTTTCCATTGAATACAGCACGTCTTTTTCCTTCAGATTAAAACCAATCATTCGTCCGATATGGACGTGGGTATCAATTATCATCTTGTTCTCCCTCTTTCGAGTTTACCTCTTTTATCCGCTTTTCCGCCTTATAAATCGCCAAGCCGAGCTTAACCGCGCCGAACGCGAACAGCGCTCCGCCAAGGATAAGTATTACGGTAACAATTTCATTTTCCAATATATCAATCATTTTTTCAACAAAGCCACGCTCTCGATATGAGCTGTACGGCTGAACAAATCTACAGGCGTGATTTCAAGTGTTTTATATCCGAGTTCATCAAAGAATTTCAAATCACGAGCAAGAGTTTCGGGGTCGCAGGAGACATAAACAACTCTCTTGGGATTCATTTCGGAAACTGTTTTTACAAGCTCCTCACCGCAGCCTTTGCGAGGCGGGTCTAGCACCACAACGTCAGGTTTCAAGCCGTTTTTTCTGAGTTCAAGGGCAGCAAATGACGCGTCTCCGCGGATAAATTCGGCGTTCTTTACCCCGTTGATTCGGGCGTTTTCACACGCGTCCTTTACGGCATCATCAACAATCTCAACACCGATTAATCTCTCGAACTTATCCGCCATAGTGAGTCCGATTGTGCCTGTTCCGCAGTACAGGTCGAGCAGCAGCTCTCCGTAGGGCGCGGCGTAGTTTTTCGCCGTCTCGTAGAGCTTTTCAGCCTGTGCTCTGTTCACCTGATAAAATGACAGCGGCGACAGCTTGAAACGCTTGCCGCAAAGAATATCGGTTATGAAATCCGAGCCGAAAGCCACACGGTTTTTGCTGCCCAGAATAACATTTGTATTTTCTTTATTGGAATTAACAACAACACTTTTAAGGTTCGGAAACTCCTTTTTAAGCGCAGCTGTCAGCATATCCTCGCGCTTCAGACCGTTGCCGTTAACGACATAACAAACCATTAACTCATCGGTCATTTCGGCATACCTTATATAAAGGTGTCTGAGCTTTCCTTTTCGTGATTTTTCATCGTACGCGGTCTGCTCGGTAAAACGCATAAAATTCCGCGTAATGTCCATAATTTTACTGAAGAATTCAGGCTGTAAAAAGCAGTCCTCGCAAGGCACAATTCTGTGACTGTGAAGCGCGTAAAACCCTAGCTCTATACCATCCGGGATATTCCCCGCGGGCAGCTGAGCCTTGTTGCGGTAACGGTCGGTTTTGTCCGCACCGACAACGGGATTAATCCTGATATTTTTCAGCCCGCCGATTCGCTCGACAGCATCCTTTACACGGTTGAATTTTATTTCTTTTTCAGAATTATAATCAATGTGACGATACACACATCCGCCGCACTTTCCGAAGCACGGACAGTCAGGTTCAATACGGTTTTCGGACGGTGTGATTATTCTCTCGATTTTCCCGTAAGCGCAGGTCTTTTTTGTCTTCAGAATCCTGACCTCAAGCTCGTCGCCGACAGCCGACATCGGCACAAACACAACAATGCCGCCGTCGGTCTTGCCCACGCCGCTGCCCTGTGCCGTCATTGAAGTAATATTAAGTTTTATTACGTCATTCTTTTTAAGTTCCATATATTTA
>JAILPC010000079.1 GCA_024690465.1 Ruminococcus sp. | reverse complement strand
TAAATAATCACTTGAACACCTCGGATTTTTATGTTATAATAATTCTATATTGTAACTAAAAGGAGGCTAATACGATGATTGTTGAATGGTTTAACAGTATTATTGCTGTATTTAAAACAATTCAGTTCAACGATGTAATTGATATTCTCGCTGTGGCTGTTATCGTATTCAGTCTCTTCAGACTTGTTCGTGAAACAAGAGCGGAACAGCTTTTAAAGGGCGTTGTCATTCTTTTAGCCGTATATATTGTCTCAATACTCCTCGGACTCACAATGATGACAGGTCTTATGAGACTGCTGTTCGAGTTCTCTGTGCTGATTGTCGCTATTGTATTCCAGCCTGAGCTCAGAAAAGCTCTTGAACGCCTCGGCAAAACAGGATTCTGGAAGTATTTCAACCTCATAAAAAGCGGCAAAAACAACGAAGAAACCGAAGCTATCAAGAAAGCTATTGTTGTTACCGCTGATACAGCTACATTGTTTTCGAGTTCAAAGACAGGCGCGCTTATCGTTTTTGAGCGTGAGGTTAAGCTTTCGGATATCGCCGCTACAGGTACTATTGTTAATTCTGACCCGTCTGTAGCTCTTCTGAGCAACATATTCTTCAACAAAGCGCCTCTGCATGACGGAGCAACGATTGTTCGTGACGGCAGAGTTTATGCCGCGGGCTGTATTCTTCCGCTTACTGATAAAAACAAGGATATTGATATTAACCTCGGTACGCGTCACCGCGCCGCCGTCGGTATGAGTGAGGTTTCAGACGCTGTTATAGTTGTTGTCAGTGAAGAAACAGGTTCCGTTTCGGTAGCGGTCAACGGAGAACTCAAGCGGGATTATGACCGTGAGACTCTCGCGTCGTACCTGCAAAGCCTGCTGCTCGATGACACAAAGGTCTATATCAAGAGATCATCTAAGTTTTCCTCAAACAGAAAGGAGAATAAAGATGAAAAGAAATAGATTTACACGCCTTTTCAAGAATAACAAGTTCCTGCTGATTCTATCTTTGATTATCTCAATAGCTATATGGATTACGATGAGCTTGAGTGATACAAACGATACAAACGCCACAATAAACGATATTCCTATTCAGATTAACCTTTCCGATGACGCTGTAGATAACGGATTGCAGATTTTTACAGGTAATGACCAGAAGGCTTCTGTCACCGTTTCGGGCAATCGCCTGTCAATCGGCTCGATTTCAAATGATGATATCATCGTTTCCGCGCCTACCGCGGGTACAATTTCAACAGCGGGAACATATCCGCTGTCCTTAACTGCAAAGAAGGCTAATTCTTCTGACAGATTCGAGATTGTTTCCACTGTCTCACCGTCTGTTATCACGATATTTGTTGATCAGTTCAAGGAATCCGACTTTGATATCATAAACAAGATTACTTACAAGGTTTCCAAAGGATATCACGCTGTAGTTACAACTTCGGCTGAGTCAATTACAGTCAGCGGACCTCAGAGCGAGGTCGAAAAAGTAGCTTCGGTTGGTATTGTCGGAGAAATATCGGGCGAATTAAAGGACAACACGTCACTTGAATGTGATGTTAAACTTTTTGATAACTCGGGTTCTGTTATTACAAGTAATCTTTTGACATTAAGCGACGAAAAGGTTACCGCTAATTTCTCGGTTCTTCCATATAAAGAAGTTCCCGTTAAACTCGCGTTTAAGAATCAGCCGTCCGAGCTTAATATGGATTACTACTCAAATATTCTACCCGATACCATCAAAATCGCGGCTGAGCAGTCCGTTCTTGACAAGCTCACATCAATAAGCACTACTCCGATTGACTTCAATAAGCTCAAAAACAAGAGCTATGATTTTGAACAGAAACTTGATATACCGTCAAAGTGCGTAAATATCAGCGACACGGATACGGTTGATGTCAAGCTCAATCTCAGCTCATTCAAAACAAAAACGCTCAAAGTTAGCAGCGAATACTTCACAATGACCGGGCTGGGTGATGGATACTCCTACAGCATTGATACAGATTCGCTGAACATCACACTCGTTGGTCCCAGGTCTGAACTGAGCAGGATTACAGAGTCAGATTTGAATTGTGAAATTGACGGTTCGTCAATTGACGGAACAATAGGCTCAATTCCGCTTCCCGTTAAGTTTAAAGTGGACGGAAACTCCTCATGCTGGGTTACAGGAAGTTACAAAGTAAATGTTAATGTAGATAAAAACGCGTGATTCACGCGTTTTTATTTTGTCTTGAATTCTCTGTGAATTTAGTTTATAATGAAGAAGTTCAAAAGGAGGTATTTGATGAAAGATATTCTGAATAAGTTTACATTCCGTTCGATTTTCGTTTCTCTGTGTCTGACCGCTCTCGGCGTTATAATCATTCTTAACGCGAATGAAATACTTTTCTGGGTGATAAAAGGAATAGGCGTTTTTCTGCTGATTGACGCGATTATACGCTTTATTCAGTTTTTAAGACTTGATTCCGACGAAAAATCAATTAATTTTGATATCATAAGAGCAATTCTCGAAACAATAATCGGCATAATCGCCATTGTGAATTCCAGCTCTGTAGTAACTCTGCTGTACATTTTCATCGGTGTTATTGTTATTACTGAAGGATTGCTGCATCTCCAGTTTGTACTTACACGCAAAAGTTCAATAAATAATTGGATACTTAACTTTCTGATAGCTTTGATTAACATATTGTGCGGTGTGTTTATTATCGCTCACCCGATTCTGACGAGTGAACTTATCAATATAATTATCGGCATCGAGATTATTGTTTCGTCCGTGCTCGGAATTTTCAGCTATATTTATTTATTCATTAATCTCAAAAAGGCAGCTAAAGATAATGAAGAGGAAAATATCTAAAAAATGGGGCCTACTCAAAACTCGTTTTGAGCGGGCCCCAAGTGGTAAGAAGGGATAGATTTATAAATTTGTACGGAGTAGTTCTTTGGATTTTTGAGCCACTCCGTTTCTATACCTTTGCGCGGCTTTGACTGCCTATTCTGATTTTTGCTTTGTCCATATCCTTTTCCTGGTTGTTCAGCACGCTCTGGACAAGACCTATCGCAATCATCATGCTCATAACAGATGAACCTCCCGAGCTGAAGAAGGGAAGAGTAATGCCGATTACTGGCACAATGCCGAGAACCATTCCTATATTGATAATTGTTTGTGAAGCGATTAAACCAAAAACGCCGTAGCAGATATAGGAGCCTTTGTTTTCATATGCCGATTTGGCGTCAATCAGCAGTCTGGAAATAATTACAACCAGTATCGCAAGCAGTATAATGCAGCCGATAAAGCCGAATTCTTCGCCAGCGACAGTGAAGATAAAGTCGTTTTCCTGTTCGGGAACAATGCCGAAAGCAACGCGGTTGCCGTTATAGAGCCCTTCTCCCGCGAGCTGTCCCGACGCGATAGAAACCTTGCTCTGGTATTGCTGCCAGCCGTAGTTGGTGAGAGCGTTTCCGTCAAGGTCAAAAAGCGCGAGAATTCTGTTGCGGTGTTCATCATTGAGCACAAAGCTCCACAAAAGCGGCAATCCTACCGCCAAAGCGCCGCCCAGAATAGCGAAATACTTTGTCTGTACGCCCGCGAGGAACATCATAGCTAACGCGATGAAGATAAATATCAGCACGGCTCCGTCGTCACCCTGCAGGTGAATAAGAATAATGGGAATGCCAAGGTGAATCGCAAGTCCGATAACACCGAATGGTGTTTTGAGTTTTTCGGTGTCATTGAGATAACTCAGGTGTTTTGAAAACGTGATAATGAAGCACAGCTTCATAAACTCTGACGGCTGAATGGTGAATCCGCCGGGGAGCTGTATCCACGCCGTATCATCAGTGCCGTTAACCGTTACACCGAAAACAAATACCGAAGCCGCGAGACCTATGCCCGTGAGCGCGAATATCCACCAGTACTTTATCAGATATTTATAATTCACAAGAGAAATCAATACAGCGAGCGCTATGCCTATCAAAATTGCGATAATTTGGGTGAAAAGATAGTTATAATCTCCCGCTCTCTGCATATCGCTGATAAGCAAAAGGCTGTAAATTGTCGCAATTCCGGTAAAAACCCAGAGCCAGTTGTCGGTTTTTTCGAGATAAGTCTTTACATTTTCTCTGAAATTGCCCAAATTTTCACCGCCTTTCGTAAATGCACTTTATTATTATATAAAATATTCTTATTAATATCAGGCTTTATTTCAAATAAGAATTTATGCTGTAATATTCTATGTTATTATATCTGTACTTGTATGTAAATAAATATCTAAGTAATTTTTGGAGGTACAATATGCTTACAGATATCGAAATAGCTCAGCAGGCTGATCTTTTGAATATTAAAGACATTGCCGCTCAGTTGAACATAAACGAGGACGAGCTCGAGCCTTACGGTAATTACAAGGCAAAGCTTTCCGACAGCCTTATGGACAGGCTCAAGGACAAGCCCGACGGAAAGCTTATTCTCGTTACAGCTATCAATCCTACTCCCGCGGGTGAGGGTAAAACCACAACCACGGCGGGACTCGGTCAGGCTATGGCTAAAATCGGCAAAAAAGCTATTATCGCGCTCAGAGAACCTTCTTTAGGTCCTGTGTTCGGCATCAAGGGCGGCGCCGCGGGCGGCGGATACGCTCAGGTTTTGCCTATGGAGGATATCAACCTTCACTTTACAGGCGATATGCATGCAATCACAGCGGCAAATAACCTTTGCTGCGCTATGCTTGACAACCATATGCAGCAGGGCAACTCTCTCGGTATTGACCCTAGAAGAATTTTAATCAAGCGCTGTCTGGATATGAACGACAGAGCGCTCAGAAACGTTATCGTAGGCTTAGGCGGCAAAGTCAACGGTGTTCCCAGAGAGGACCACTTCATCATCACAGTTGCCTCCGAGGTTATGGCTATTCTTTGCCTTGCCAATGATATTGACGACCTTAAAAAGCGCCTCGGCAATATTCTTGTTGCCTACAACTACTCGGGCGAGCCTGTTTACGCGCGCGACTTAAGAGCAGAGGGCGCTATGACTGTTCTCCTCAAGGACGCTATCAAACCCAATCTTGTACAGACTCTCGAGGGCACTCCCGCTGTTATGCACGGCGGTCCTTTCGCGAATATCGCTCACGGCTGCAACTCCGTAAGAGCTACTAAGCTCGCTTTAAAGCTTGCCGATTACTGCATTACAGAAGCAGGCTTCGGCTCAGACCTCGGCGCGGAGAAGTTCCTCGACATAAAATGCCGTTTCGCGGGACTCAAGCCTAACGCGATTGTTCTTGTCGCTACCGCCAGAGCTCTCAAATATAACGCGGGTATTCCCAAGACAGAGTGCGGAGAACCCAATCTTGACGCTCTCAAGAAGGGTATCGTAAACCTCGGCGTTCATATTGAGAATATGAGAAAATATAACGTTCCCGTTGTTGTCGCTATTAACAGATTCCTTACAGACAGCAGGGAAGAGCTCGAGTATATCGAGAAGTATTGTAAAGAAAAAGGCGCGGACTTCGCTCTGTCTGATGTATTCGCAAACGGCGGAGAAGGCGGAAAGGCTCTCGCTCAGAAGGTCGTTGAGGCAGTCGAGAAGCCGTCCGATTACGCTCCTATTTATCCTCTTGACTTGTCAATCAAGGAGAAGATTTATGCCGTTGCTTCCAAAATATACGGCGCAAAGGACGTAAGCTACACCACACAGGCTGAAAAGGCAATTAAAGAGGTTGAGGCGCTCGGCGCTGATAAGCTCCCTGTTTGTATCGCGAAAACTCAGTACTCGCTTTCCGATAATCCCTCGCTCCTCGGCGCTCCTAAGGATTTTACCATAACCGTACGCAACGTATCTCTTTCAAACGGCGCGGGTTTTGTAGTAGTATACACAGGCGATATTATGACTATGCCGGGACTTCCAAAGGTTCCCGCGGCTGAAAAAGTAGATATTATTGACGAGAAGGTAGTTGGACTATTTTAATGGACGATTTTATATCAAAATCAGTTGAACAAACCGAAGAGTTTGCTGAAGAATTCAGTAAAAACCTCAACGGAAATGAAATAATCGCGATGTACGGCGAGCTCGGAGCGGGCAAAACCGCTTTCGCGCGCGGACTCGCGAAGGGCTTTGGCGTTGAGGATAATGTGTCAAGCCCTACATTCGCAATCGTTAATGAATACAATGGTGTATATCCTTTATATCACTTTGATATGTACAGGATAGAAAGCTGGAACGACCTCGATTCAATCGGTTTCTTTGATTATATCGACAACGGCGTGATTATTATCGAGTGGAGCGAAAACATTGAAGGCGCTCTGCCCGAGAACGTTATTAAGGTAAATATCAGCAAAACTGACAACGAGAACGAAAGAATATTTAAGATAGAAGGTATTTAATGAAAATACTTGCTGTTGACTCAAGCGCGAAAGCTTGCTCCGCGGCTATAACGGACGATAACAGAATAATCGGCAGTTTCTTTATCAACACAGCACTGACGCACAGTGAGACGCTTGTACCGATGATTGAAGCGGTTCTCAAAAACACAAAGACAGATTTGGAGTCGATAGACTGCCTGGCTGTTTCGGCGGGACCCGGTTCATTTACGGGCGTCAGAATAGGCGTATCCGCTGTAAAAGGTATTGCTATGCCGCTTGATAAGCCGTGTGTAGCCGTTTCCACTTTGGAAGCCATGGCGTATAACCTCATTGACCGCGACTGCGTTGTATGCGCTGTAATGGACGCGAGATGCAGACAGATGTATAACGCGCTGTTCAAAGTTCAAAACGGTACAATCACACGGTTATGTGATGACAGAGCGCTTTCAATTAATGATTTAGGCGATGAGCTGAAATCGTATAACGAAAGCATTATCCTCGTAGGAGACGGGGCAGAGCTGTGTTATAATTCGTTTAAGGAATTAAATCAAAATATTAAATTGGCAATCGAGAGTCAAAGATACCAGAACGCCGCGGGCGTAGCTTTGGCGTCTCAAAACAAAGAAACAATCTCCGCCCGGGAGCTTATGCCTTCATACCTGAGGCTTCCTCAGGCGGAGCGTGAATTAAAGAAAAAGACGGAGGGAAAGTAAATGAAACTTGCATTAGGCTGCGACCACGGCGGAATCAATCTAAAAAACGCCATTATTGATTATCTAGAGAAGAATGACATCGAATATGAGGATTTCGGCTGCTTCTCGGAGCGCAGCGTTGATTATCCTATCTATGCTTATAAGGTAGCGACAGCTGTTGCCGAGAATAAATTCGACTTTGGTATTCTGTGCTGTGGTACTGGTATCGGCGTTTCTATGGCGGCAAACAAGGTAAAAGGCGTCAGAGCCGCTGTTGTTTCCAATGAATTTGGCGCGGAAATGACGCGCAGACACAACAACGCAAACATTCTCTGTATGGGCGGACGCGTTATAAGTGAGGAAGACGCCGTAAAGTATGCTGATATTTTCCTCAACACACCTTTCTCAAGCGACGAGGAGCGTCACACGCGCCGTGTAAAGATGCTCGCGGATATCGATAACGGCACATTTTCTGCGGAATAGTCCTGATTTTTCGTCTTTATTACAAACAATCACCAAATCAGCACCGTAAAATTACTTAATTGTAATAAAGAATAACAAAAAATTTCATATTTTTAAATTTTCTTACAAAAAGCCCTTGTTTTTTTTCGATAATCGTATTATAATAATCCTACATTGTTTTTTAAAAGAAATAAAAATTGTTAGGGAGATAGAAAATGAGATTAAGAAAACAAGAGTTGGGTGACCGTAATTTAGTCGGACACCGTGTTGAAACCGTTAGAAAGAAAAAAGGTATGAAACAAAAAGAACTTCTTGCCCAGCTTCAGGTTAACGGTGTAGATATGAACGCTTCAGGTCTTTCAAAGTTGGAGGGACAGATCAGATTCGTAACAGATGTTGAACTCGTTGCTTTAGCTGATATCTTAGAGGTATCTGTAGATTATCTCCTTGGCAGAGAAAAATAAAACAAATAATTAAGGCAGTGGACAAAATCCACTGCCGTTTTTATTTTATCAGGTCTTTTACTTCCTTTATGCCGTTTTCTATCAGTTCGTTGTTAATCTGAGAAAAATTAAGTCTAATTGCGTTGCTGTCTGAGGTTCTCATAGCTTTGATGTCGGAGTTTATGAGCTTTCTGCTGTCTCCTTTAATTTCAAAGTACATTGATGTTTCGTTGAAATCATAGTCGCTGAAGTGCTGTTTAATACATTTTTTCATTAAATCGCTCTTGATATTGTAGTAACGTCTGAGCTTTCTGAGCTGCTTTTCGAGTTTGCCGTCTTTGATATATTCAGCAAGGGCGAGCTGCTCCGTCTTTGAAGTGGTCTGATTGTAGTTTTCTTTGATGACACTGTACTTTTTTATGAGGTTTTCGGGCAGGCACATAAAGCTGATACGCACCGATGGAAGTAGAATTCTCGAGAACGAACCGATATACACGGTGCAGTCAGTGCCCAGACTCTGCAGGCAGGCTGTGGGATGGCTTTTATACCTGAGCTCGCCGTTATAATCGTCCTCCAGGATAATGGTTCCGTGTTCTTCGGCGTAGTTTATTATCTCAAGCTTTCTTGTAACAGGCATACCCGTTAATCCGTTCTTGCTGTAGTTTGGATTAATCAGAATGATATCAGGCTTGATTTCTTCGAGCGAGCTTACGGTTATTCCTTTGCTGTCTGAGTCGGTGTATCTTACATCATACTTAAAATCCGAGAAGACCTGCTCAGCCTGAGGGAAGGAGTTGCGCTCCATTGCGACGGTTTTATCAAGTCCGAGAAGTCCGCAAAGTATGTATATAAGTGTCTGTGAGCCCGAACCGATAACTATGTTGTCGGCTACAGACTCAGCGCCTCTGGAGGAGAAAGCGTATTTTGATATAGCCTTTCTCAGCTCAGGTTCTCCCTGGTTTTCGCTATATGTATTCAGCAGATAATCCTTGTTGAGAATATCCTTTACATATTTTCGCCATTCTTTGATATTGCTTATGTTTTTGTCGATACCTTTGCCCGAAAAGTCGTATTTATAAATCTTTTCGATTTTCTTCTTTTCGGTTTTCTGCTCGATGGTTTTATTTTCAATTACAATACCTTTTTCAACATAATATCCTCTCTGGGGCTTGTTTATAATATAACCCTCGGCGCAAAGCGCGTTATACGCTGTTTCAACAGTAGTTTTTGAAACCCCTAAATCCGCGCAGATTTTGCGCACGGACGGGAGTTTTTCGTCGCCTGATATACTTCCGCTTTCAATCGCTTTTTTGATTTCGCGGTAAATCTGGATATATACAGGGGTATTATCTTTTCGGTTGATACTAATAAAATCAGATAACATAAAATCACCAATATCAGTATATCATATTTG
>JAILPC010000070.1 GCA_024690465.1 Ruminococcus sp. | reverse complement strand
CACTGTTAGAGCTTATTCTGTTTATCAGCTTGGGTCTGCTTCCGTAACCGTCAATCTTGGTTCCGCCTGAATCTCCGCAGATGGCGACACCGCCGCCCGATTCTCTGCCTACGTTAGCGGAAATATCACAAACCGCGTCTGAGCTGTAAGAGCGCTCAAGTGTAACGGTACTGTTCTTGGCGTTACAGACGCAGACTCCTCCGCCGCGCTCGGCAAAGTTATATGAAACATTGCTGTCATACATTTTAAATCTCGCGTTATCGCCGCGCAGGGCTATACCGCCGCCGCAGCCGCCGTCGTCATTCAAATATCCGCCCGAGCGGTTTCCCGCGACAGTCACATAGTTCAGTTCAACCGAGGCGCTTTCTTCGATTGCTATTCCGCCTCCCGCGTAGGAGGAGTGACCGCCCGTAATCAAGCCTCTGTGATACGCGTGCGTAGAGTGCCGAACCAACTCGCAGTATCTATCGTTTTTGTAACACTCATATTCCAGATAATTATCAGGCTCGGGGTTGGAGCGGGTTCCGCCGTAAACAACCAGCTCGCCGCCCTTGGCAACCTCGATAACGGTGCCGTTGTTCTGCTCTACTTTTTCGTTGACAAGTCCTCGGTCGATTCTGTGACCGTTCATCTCAAGGATATATCCCTTGCTCTGAAAGACCGTCAGAGTAGTTGATGTCTCAGCGTCCTGAAGCAATCCTACGGTACCGCCCGTGTCCGCCAGACTATTCCATGCGTTTTCAAGCGAAGAATAGTATGTGACGCTGTCGCCGCCGAGCTTTTTGGCGTAGAAGTTTTCAGCCGCGTTTACAAAAATCGTACCCGCGGGGATAAGCGTTGCAAGCAGAAGCATCACAAGAACCGCCGATACAAATCTTGTACCGAGTTTTTTTAGTTTCTTCATAAAATTCGCCTCTTTCTTTATAGAATTTTATACATTTATTCATTATGATATTAACACATATAAATAAAACATTCAATCTTTTTTTGTAAAAATTCAGCAAAAAAAGAAAACGGCTTTATATACATAATTTTTTCGACAAAAAAATCCTCAGAGCTGAGCCTCTGAGGATTCCTTTTTTTAAAATTTTTACGCGAACTTAACCGCTGTGCCGCTTGCTAAGATTTCAGCAGCGCCCTGCATAACAGCGGAGCTCGAGAATCTTACGCATACGATTGCGTCGGCGCCCATCTGCTCAGCCTGCTTAACCATACGCTGAGTAGCTATGTCACGCGCTTCCTGGAGCATTTTTGTGTAGGAACCGAGTTCGCCGCCTACCATGCTCTTGAATCCCGCGCCGATATCCTTGAACGCGTTCTTGGACTGTACCATAGAACCCGATACGATTCCGAGTTCCTCAAAGGTCTTGCCTGTGATTTTGTCTGTTGTTACCAGTAACATTTCAATATTCCTCCAAAAAATTAATTGAGAATTTCACAATTCCCTTAACTATTATATTATCATACTTTACAAAATAATGCAACGAAAAACGGAGCGGTTCATCTGAACCGCTCCATAAAAAATTGTGTTATCTTACTTTTACTTTTACCTTGACAGTTTTGGACGCGCTCTTATAAGTACTGTTTCCTTTTGCGGTAACTTTTATCTTAGCAGTGTAGGTACCTTTCTTTGAACCTTTTTTTACCACAATTTTACCGTTGGATTTTAATGATAACTTCTTTGAGCCTGACAGTTTCTTGTATATGACCTTGCCCTTCGCTTTCTTAACGGTAATCGGAGCGACTATCCGCTTAGCCTTTTTAATATCTTTATATTTAACTGTCTTTGTCTTAACCGTAATCTTCATTGGATTCGTCAGTTGATTGGCAACTATTTCAATAAAATTCGGCTCAACCGATATGACGTCATCACGTTTTTCAATCTCCTTAACCGCGTCAAGCACCTTTTGTTTTCCCTTTTCTTTCAGGTATGCCGCCACAATTGTGTGGTAGTTTGAATTATTCTGAAAACCCTTTTTGTAAGCCGCGTCAAGAGCTAATTCTTCCAACTCTGTTTCGGATAGATAATTTGGTAATTTGCTTTCATACAGCTTCGACCTGAAATCTTCAATATATCCTTTATAATCTTCCTTTATAGACTTTTGTGTGTAGGAAGTAAGGCACTTTACATAACTGATGTTTTCAAGCTTGAAAAAGTCAGCTGTATACCCCTCAAATTCATCGCTGATTATATTGTCAAGGCTGGTTTTGTGGTTAAAAACAACCATTACGGCATCATCAAAAAAATTATTCTTAAGAGTCGCGTTGCATATAATCTTTTCTTCCCTGACATCAGAAACATCGGGCAGATACCCAAGCACATCATTGATCATTTGCTTCAGTGCTTGGTCAGATATATTATCAAGCGAGCTTACCTCTAAAATGGTTCCGAAAGCTAATAAAACAGATAACAATAAAGTGATAATTTTTTTCATATCAAACACCTCTTTCCCTACTCATTACTTAATGAATCACATATTCTCAGCATTTTATCCTTAGGAAAAGCGCCGCACGCCATAAAGACATACTCGCCGTTATCCCATATAATATCTGTCGAAATGTATTCCTCAGATTCCATAACACTGACAAGGTACTTTTGACCGTTATATACTACCTCGGTATTTTCGGAGTTTTCGTTATCAATATCCGCCTCATAGTCCGCCTTAGTATACTGGTCAAATGTAAATTCATTTATGCCATCGGAGTAAGTCAGCAAAACGCTGTCATCACTGACAGACTCGTCTGCAAGCTCATATTCTTTCGGCAGAGCTGTCAGAACAAAACGTTTTTCTATTTTCAAGGGATACGTAGTCTCTCCCTCGTTGTTCACTATAATTGTATCATAACCGTTTGAGCCCTGCAACAAAAAATTAGCGATTGTGCTTCTGCCAGCTTCAACACTCAATGAAGCGAACAGCGCCGCAATAATAATCGCGGCTAAACATATTGCTTTTCGCGCGCGTGTTAAGGTGACTTTGTGGTAGAAATTATGCTCGGACTTTAACATTTTTTTCATTTTCTTTTCAAACTCATTAGAAAAAATGAACTCATCCTCATTATATAACGTGCCCGATAATCTTTCTTCCGCGTAGTCACATACAGCAACACTAACAAGCTTTTCAAAACTATTTGTCATTCTAATCGTCCTCCTTTAATACTGATAAACGCTGTTTCCCTCTCAGCAGCCGCTTACGGACAGTCGCCAATGAAACAGATAGAGCTGAAGCTATTTCTTTATCGGATAACCCGTTAAAATATTTCAAAAGCAGGACATCAGAGTAAATATCGGGAAGCCCATTTATGAGCTGTTTTATGTTTTCGGCAGTCATTTTGGCTTCTATCTTATTTTCAATATTCTCTGAGATGTCAATATCATTAAGATCAACGAAACGGACACGGTGTTCCTTGCGATAAATATCCTTTGCACAGTTCTCAGTCACAATCACAACAAAGTTTTTTGTACGATTTGATTTAACTTCTCCAATACATTTGATGTTTTTCAAAATTTTAAGAAAAGCATTCTGAACCGCGTCCTCCGCTAAACTATGGTCATTCAAAATACTATACGCACGATTTGCCATAAGAAATCTATACTCATAGTAAACTGAGGAGAATTTGCTTTTTTCTTGTTCGGTTTTCAGCTCTGTAAGAATAACAGCCAATATTTCTACTCC
>JAILPC010000028.1 GCA_024690465.1 Ruminococcus sp. | reverse complement strand
GTGATTTATGTATTATTCATCAAGTTTTTTGAAATCTGTTTTTGTAAGATTGATAAACAGACTTATAGCGAGCGCAAGCGTAGCAATCTCAGCAATCGGGAACGCGAGCCAGATCCATTCCTGCGAGCCTATAATCTGAGAAATTATAAACGCTACGGGAAGAATAAAAATAAGCTGTCTGGTAATCGAGAGCACAAGCGCTCTCATCCCCTTGCCCGTCGCCTGGAACATTGAAATTAATACTATGCTGATAGCGGCGGGAATAAAGCACAGGCTGATAAGCCTGAACGCGGGAATACCCGCTTTCATAAGCTCCGTGTTTTCGCTGTTGAACATCAGAATCAGTTTATCGGGTATTGTCTGGAATAAAATCAAGCCTATTGTCATAATAACTATTGCTATCATTATACCGTTTTTAAGTGCCGAGTAAAGGCGTTTCTTATTCTTCGCGCCGTAGTTATAGCCCATAATCGGGAGCAGTCCCTGGTTAAGTCCGAAGCACGGCATAAATATGAAGCTTTGGAGCTTAAAGTAAATACCGAGAACCGTAACGCCTATATTCGTGAGCATGGCGTTGAGTCCGAGAATCATAAACGAGGATATGGACTGCATAATAATTGACGGGAATCCTACCGCGTAAATATTTTTTATTACTCTGAAATCAAGCCTGAAACCCTTAAAAGTAACCTTAACTCTGTTTTTCTTAAAGAAAATTACAATTAAACCGAATACCATTCCGACAAACTGTCCGAGAACTGTCGCGATAGCCGCGCCCATAACCTCGAGCTTCGGGAACGGTCCTATTCCGTAAATGAACAGCGGGTCAAAAATAAGGTTGGTTACAGCGCCCGAAAGCTGTAATAACATCGGGAATATCATATCGCCCGTCGCCTGGAGGGACTTTTCAATACTGGTCTGAACCATAATGAAGCCCGACAGACAGAGAACAATCGTCAGATACTGGTATCCGTACTCAAAAACCTTGCCCGTACAATGATACATATGCAGAAAAGGCTTTACGGCGAATAATCCC
Source organism: Ruminococcus sp. (assembly GCA_024690465.1). GTDB lineage: Bacteria > Bacillota > Clostridia > Oscillospirales > Acutalibacteraceae > Ruminococcoides. The sequence continues at coordinate 4,068 of JAILPC010000028.1, read as the reverse complement.
ACAAAAATAAATACTATCCAGGTGAAAACAGCGAGTATCAGGCTGTGTGTAGCGGCGGAGTCGGCTTCCTTCTGATTTCCTGCTCCGAGACGTCTTGAAATAAGTGAGTTCGCGCCGATTGACGTACCTACAGCGAACGCTATCAAGAGCATTTGAAGCGGAAAGGCGAACGAAACGGCATTAAGTCCGAGCTCTCCGTGCTTTGGAATGTTACCGACGAATATACTGTCTACAACGTTATATAACGCCATTACAGTCATGGAGAATATCGCGGGGAGCGACATCTTCATAATCAGCGGAAACATCGGTGCGTAACCCATTTTGTTTTGTGTATTGGCTTCACTCATTTTCTTTTCTTCCTTTTCTTTATCAGTAATATGATTATTATTAATATAATAAAAATTGTCGCGCCGAATATACTGCCCGTGAAATCGAGCAGAACGTCTTTAACTTCACAGGTTCTTCCGGGAGAATACGTCTGTATATATTCGTCAATTACAGCGACAAAAAGGCACACAAAGCCCGAAGGCATAAGGTCTTTAATTATATTCTTATTAATCAGATACACGCACAACATACTCAGACAGCCCAGAAGAGCGAACTCACAAAAGTGAGCTGATTTCCTGACAATATGGTCTGTAAGCTCGGCGTTGATACCTATTGACTTCATAAAGTTTGTCAGCATTTCAAGCACAAACATGCTCTCGCCTGTTGAAGTCTCGGCGTTCATGGTAGAATGAATCCAGATAAAGCCGATATATAAACCTGTGATGACAAACAATATTATAGCAAAAACATTAATCCTGCATGTTTTGTTTCTTTTCATAAAATTCCCCTCAAGTTTATCTATACTATTTTACAATCAAATTAATTATAAGTCAAACTAAACAGTTGAAAATTTTCGGGGATTAATGTATAATAATTTAGTTAAATTTATAAAAGGAGATAATTATGGGTTATTTAATTACGTTTTTATTATCAATGATTCCGATATTCGAACTCAGAGGCGGAATTCCCATCGGATATTTTACATATAATATTCCTTTACCGCTGTGCATACTTATTTGCGTTGTAGGAAATCTTTTGCCTGTTCCGTTTATATACTTATTTGCCCGCAAAGTTCTTGTATGGGGTAAAGATAAAAAATTCATCGGAAAATTCTTTACATTCTGCTTTAACAAAGGTGAAAAAGCAGGACAAAAGCTCCAGAAAAACGGCGGCAAAGGCTTATTTGTAGCGCTTATGCTGTTTATTGGTATACCTCTCCCCGTTACGGGAGCATGGACAGGAACACTCGGCGCGAGCTTTCTTAACATGGGATTCAAGAAAACCATTCTGGCAGCCGCGGGCGGAGTTATAATTGCCAGTATTATCGTTTCACTCGCCTGTCTGGGAGTTTTCGGAGCTGTTTCGGCAATATTCATGGGTAATCATTAATTTAGGGCGGACTCAGTCCGCCTGTATTTTTAGGAAGGAAATTATGAGCAATATAATTATAGTCGGCGGCGGCGCTTCGGGAATGTTTGCGGCGATAAAAGCAAAAGAGAACAATCCTCAGAATAATGTAACCATACTCGAGGCTCAGAGCAGAGTCGGCAGAAAACTGCTCTCAACAGGCAACGGACGATGCAATCTGTCAAATATAGGCTGTTCAAAGAGCTGTTATCACGGTTCTTTCAGAAAATATATTGATACCGTTTATGACATCTGCTCCGTCGACAGAGTTCTCAAGGAATTCTCCACGCTTGGTCTGATCACTATTGTTGAGGACGAAGGAAGAGTCTATCCCATATCAAATCATGCGGGAGCGGTTCTCGATGTACTCAGATTCAGACTTGAGTCACTCGGCGTAAAGGTTGATTGCGATACCCGCGTCAACGATATCAGCAAGAATAACAATGTATTTGAAGTTACAACAAACAACGGCGTTTATAACTGCGACAAGCTGATTGTTTGCTCGGGTTCGTGCGCTTCGCCAAAGCTCGGCTCTGACAGCGGAGTACTGAGAATTCTCAAAAACTTGGGACACTGCGTAACTCCTCTGTCCCCTGCTTTGTGCCCGATAAGAGTAAAAAGCAATCTTTTGACATCTCTCAAAGGTGTAAGAGTTTTCGGCAAAGTCAGCTTATGTGATAACGAAAGCCTGATAAAAGAGGAATACGGAGAAATACAGTTCACCGACAATTCTCTCTCGGGAATCTGCGTGTTCAACCTGAGTTCTGTTCTGAAAAAAGCAAAACGACCTGTAATAAGTATTGATTTGCTGCCCTATTCTGACAAGAAATACATAATCAAAACACTGTATAAACACAAGGTTCTGTTTGGCGATATGCCGATAGAAAACCTGTTTACGGGCATTTTTGTTAAAAAACTCGGTATTGCTGCGCTCAAGCAGGCAGGAATCACATCATTCTCAAGGAAAACAATTTCAATAACAGACGAAGAAGTTACAGCTGTTGCCGAAGTGATTAAGGGCTGGCGTTTTACCGCGCTGAAATCAAACGATTTCACTCACGCTCAGGTTGTCTCGGGCGGTGTCGCGGGTGGAGAAATCAACCCGTACAGCATGGAAAGCACAATAATCAAAAATCTTTATATCTGCGGAGAAGTTATCGATATTGACGGCGACTGCGGCGGATATAATCTTCAGTTTGCGTTCGCAAGCGGTATTATCGCGGGTGAAAACGTATGATAAGAGTAAGCAATCTGAAACTGCCTGTTGATTACAGCGACAGTCAGATGAGAAAAGCAGTCGCTAAAGAACTTAGAACAGACAATAATTCAATCGAAAAAATCAGCCTGTTCAAACGTTCCATAGACGCGCGCAAAAAGGATAATGTCCATTTTACAATAACTGTTGATGTAATTTTAAACGCTGACGAAAACAAGGTTCTTAACCGTTCAAAAAGTAAAAACGCGGTAATCGCGAAGCCGTATAAATACGCGATCACGAAACATTCACCGCTAAATACGCGACCTGTTATAATAGGCTTCGGCCCCGCGGGTATGTTCGCGGGACTCACACTCGCTCAGGCAGGCGAAAAACCGATTATTATTGAGCAGGGTATGGACTGCGACAACAGAGTTAAAGATGTTGAAAGCTTTATAAAGACAGGCAGACTCAACACACGTTCAAACATACAGTTCGGCGAAGGCGGAGCGGGCACCTTCTCTGACGGAAAGCTCAACACAGGTACAAAAGACGTCAGAGCGCGTCATATTCTGAATGAGTTTTTTGCTCACGGAGCACCCGAAGAAATCCTTTATAACGCGAAACCTCATATCGGAACGGATAAGCTCCGTGAGGTCGTCAAGGAAATCAGAAAAGACATCATAAATATGGGCGGCGAAGTGTATTTCAACACTAAGCTTATCGGGCTGATTATGTCAAACGGCGCTGTTAAAGGCATTGAAACAGGGTCAAACGGCAATAAATCCACAATCGAAACAGACAGCGTTATTCTCGCTATCGGTCACAGCTCGCGCGATACGTTTAAAATGCTCAATAACAGCAATATCTTTATGGAACAGAAGGCGTTTTCCGTTGGAGCGAGAATTGAGCACCTGCGCGAGAATATCGACCGTTCTCAGTACGGCATTTTCGCGGGTAATCCTCAGCTCGGCGCGGCTTATTATAAGCTCAACGTTCATACAAAAAACGGCAGAGGCGCTTATACGTTCTGTATGTGCCCGGGCGGTACTGTAGTGCCCGCGGCGAGCGAGGAGAATATGCTCTGCGTTAACGGTATGAGCGAGTTCAACAGAGACGCCGAAAACTCCAACTCTGCCCTGCTTGTGTCGGTCAATCCCAAAGATTTCGGCAGTGAGCATCCTCTTGCGGGTATTGAATATCAGCGCGGAATTGAACGCAAAGCGTATGAAGCCGGCGGCGGTGAATATATCGCTCCCGTACAGAGAGTTGAGGACTTTTTGAATAAAAGAGCTTCAACATCATTCGGCGCGGTTAAACCGAGTTACAGCCGAGGTACAAGCTTTAACGATATAAACAATATATACCCTGAATGTGTCACAGAATCAATGCGTGAAGCAATTATCGCTATGGATAAC
>JAILPC010000170.1 GCA_024690465.1 Ruminococcus sp. | reverse complement strand
TGAATATTCCGTCGCTGTTGAACACCCTGACCGTTTCAAACTGTACACCCGTTCCGCAGAAACTGAACACCGATTCCGCGCAAACTGTACATTGACAAAAATCACATAGAAATAGTATCATATAATTGCTTTTAACCGTAGCAGAGGATAGTGCAACGCTGAGGAGCGACATGAGCGCTGTTGCGGGGTTTGGCAAGGAGAGTGATACCGTGCGTGTCACTCTTTCTGTTTTTCAAGGGGTTCACTCTCCTTGGAAAACCTTAATGCGATAAACCTCGGGTTCGGGCAGAGCCCGATGAGCCGCAGGCTCTTTTATGCGTCATTCTTGACACCTGTACGCTTTCTCATTGATTCCTTGCACTTGATGACCACATTGTAAGAATCGTGTACAATACGGTCACAGATAGCGTCAGCTAAAATCGGTTCACCGATTTTCTCACGCCAACCAGGGATATCGAACTGAGAGCAAAATATGGTAGAGGCTTTTCTGTATCTAGCCTCCGCTATTTCCAGCAAATCACGGGCTTCTGTTTCTTTGAGAGGGTACAGTAACCACTCGTCAATAATTAACAGTTTGGGCTTCTTGTATTGATCGATAACCCTTCTGTATGTACCGTTGCTTCTGGCGATAGCTAAATCCGTCAGTAAATCAGGGAGTCTGACGTATCTAACGCTCATAAACTGTCTGACAGCAGACATACCAAGAGCACATGCAAGATATGTTTTGCCGCAGCCTGTAGCGCCAAGCAGGATTACATTGTGTTTCTCATGTATATATTCGCAGGTTGCGAGACGTTCAATAGTGCTTGGTTCAAGATTTCTGTCACTATGGTATTCGATATCTTCAACACAAGCTCCAATCTCAGCAAATTTCGCTTTTTTAATGAGCCTTTTAAGCTGATTGTTTTTTCTGGATGTCCACTCCTGATCTACAATCAGACCGAATCTGTCTTCAAATGACACCTGTACCATATTGGGATTGGAAAGCTGTTCCTTAAAAACTCTGGACATTGTGGTGAGCTTCATTTCATTAAGTTTGTTTATCGTCGTTTCGTTTAACATTAATCAATCCTCCCTTTGTAGTAATCATCGCCGCGCGTAAAGCCGTATTGTGATGAGTTTTCTTTAGTGGGTTCTGCCTCAATATCGATCAAGTCCTGACCCGATGAAAGAATTGCTTTAATATTTTTCAAAGAAGGACGAGGAGTAAACGTCAACGCTTTTCTGCAAGCACTCTCAAGCCGTTCGGCAGAGTACTTGTCGGCAAGCTTAAGAATTCCCATACAGGCTTTGTAGCCCTGCTGTTCAATTTTGTAACCATCAAGTAAAGCTTTGATAACAGTTTTGGTGTGAATTCCGATTTTTGCTGCCCACTTGACAAATCTGTCTCCGTTCCACTGTAAATATTTCTGATGATTAGCGGGCATATGGGATTCGATTGTGCTGTATTGATTAGCCCGTCCGTAAAGTCTGGGATGAGAACAAATACGATTGTTGTCAAAGAAAATCTCTACTGTGGATTTAGTCAGACGAACATCCACCTTCTGCTTGATATATTCATACGGAACAGAATAATTCATTCTGTCTATCGAGATATGATAATTGGGGGCTACCGTAGCTACCCTCCACTCAGCGAGTTCAAAAGGACGCTTGGGCAAAGGTCTCAGGAAAGGTTTTTCGTATTCAAACTCGCTTGCTCTGCTGCCTTCACGCTTCTGAAAAGGATTGTTGTTAAAGCTTTCCAGCCTATCCAAAATCGCCTGATTTAATTCACTTAAAGACAGAAACCGTCTGTTTCTTAAAGCTCCGAAAATGAAATTGGTAACCACTCCTACAGTGCCTTCAACCATAGCTTTGTCTTTAGGTGCTCTTACGCGGCACGGAAGAATTGCTGTTCCGTAGTATTCAGCCATTTCGTTGTAGGATTTGTTGAGCACAACCTCAGATTTGCCGTGTTTAATCACCCCTGTTTTGAGATTATCACACTGTAGAATCCGAGGCACGCCCCCGAAATATTTAAACGCATTGACATGTGCTTCGATCCAGCACTCCTGATTCATAGAAAAGGATGCTTCAACGTAAGCGTAGCCGCTGAAAGGTAGAACCGCTACAAATATATACGCAGGCAGCTTTTCGCCCGTAGTAATATCAATTACTTCTGCGGTTTTACCGTTCCAATCCACCTGCATTATCTCTCCGGGTTTATGATTGATATGCATTGTGGCGTTAGTTTTGGTTACATAATCATTGTAATACTTGTTGAACTGCGTTGACTGATACGGAATCTCCCCGCTATTACGGCATTCCTCACAATACTCAAGCCAAAGCATTTTCAGAGTAACACCCTGTCGCTGCAATTCCTTGTGGACATACTCATAATCCGGCATTTTGAAAACAATTTTGCCGCTTTGAGCAGGATGCAGCTTTTGAGACAGTTCCCTGTCCGATAGGTTTTGTGCCGCTTCATAAGTGATGAGATGTTCTTGCGCCTGTCTGAGGACTTGGATAACCGTCGTCCTTGAGCACCCGCATGACGCGGCAATCTGACTTTTGTTGAGCCCGAGACCGTCAAGCCTCAGTATCTCACGATAATTGGTCATGTGATGACCTCCTTTTGTAGTATTCACGCTAACGCGTGTAACTACAATTTTACCGTAAATAATCAGAGGTGTTCAACCTGCGCGGTTTGGGTGTTCATTTTTCGCGGTCAGACTGTTCAATTTAAGCGGCCTCGCTGTTCAGTCTCGCGCGGGATATTCATTATTTATCAAAACTAAGTGTAAGTAACTCGAGTTGGTTGCCGCCGATTTGCGTAAAATACTACGATAAGACAATCGAGTTAATCTCTGCCGGGAGAGAATCAATTAAAGATTTACTTTACTATTATGACCAATATGAGCCCGGCGATATTGCGTTCAATGTCGTAGTAAATAAGAAATATCTATACATACTTTACGGATAAAAAATATCCGTAATGAAGAGTTTAAGGCTAAGGAAAAGCTCCTTAGTCTTTTTCTTCTACAAGAAAATCGAACAAATTTTCTGAAAACTATTGACCTATTTCTTCGGATATGTTATTATTATTTTGTCAAAAGAACATTTGTTTTATATGAGCGTTTGATAAGAAATCATAAAATTTCGGTAAGAAATAGCCGAAATTATTATTAAGCAGGAAAAAGTCGGGGGTCAACCCCGCCGCTATACATCAGCCCGCAGAGCGGACTGTTTCCGATTGTAAAGCCGTTTGTGGCAGTCGACTATTGTGCGTCATGAGTGGCGTCAATAAGAAAAGTGAGGCGCTTGAAAGTCGAATAAGTGGCGAGAAATGGCTTGTTTAAGGCATTTGTTAAGTCTACTTTGCGGTGCCTTCGCATTTTTGAGCGTTCCAACCGTTTGTTGAGATTGCAGACAGAGGAAAGAAAAACAATAAAAAGATCGTTAGGTTTTACGACCTGATTCATTCTGAAAATAATAGTAAAATCATAAATGAGAAAGGAGAGAAATCTTATGGAAAACAAAAAGAAACATGTTTATTACATGCAGCCGTCAATGTCTGACGAAATGGAATCTATGCTCGGTGAAGCAAACGCAACTTCAAAAAGCGACTTCATAAATATCGCGGTCAGGTTTTACCTCGACTACCTTCATAACAAAAAGTCCGTTGACTTCATTTCTCCAATGCTTGCGCGGACTATTAAGAGCGAGGTTGAAAGTGTAGAAAAGAATGTATCGGAAATGCTATACAAGCTCGCGGTGGAGCAGTCAAAACTTACAGTCGCCCTTGCCTGCAATGATGATTTCGGGAAATTTGATTTAGAAAAGCTGAATGAATACTGCGCTCAGACAGTCGCCGAAAACAACGGTGTGATTGATTTTAAGGAAGCTGATTATTACACGGAGTTATTAAATGGCTAAGATTATAGTATCAAGCAAGTTCATAAAAACTCCGAGCAACAAAAATATCGGTAAGCT
>JAILPC010000099.1 GCA_024690465.1 Ruminococcus sp. | reverse complement strand
GTCCAGCTCGTCTACCTCGCCGACAAAGTCCTCAAGCGGACCGTCGATGATTCTGACTGAATCGCCTACCTTGTAGTTTACGTCAACTACACGGCTCTCAACGCCAAGTCTGTAGACCTCCTCTTCCGTAAGAGGAACGGGCTTGGACGAAGGTCCGACAAATCCCGTACACCCGCGGATATTGCGGACAACATACCAGGTTTCATCGGTATGAATCATTTTTACAAAAACGTAACTCGGAAAAATCTTGTGCTCGGTTTCTTTAATCTTACCGTCGTTATTTTCGGTTACGATTTCGGTTGGAACTTTTACTTCCGTAATCATATCCTGAAGTCCGCGGTTTTCAACCGTAGTCATCAGGTCACTGGCTACTTTGTTTTCATAGCCGGAATAGGTATGAACAACATACCATCTTAATGTTCCGTCTGCCATAACTCTCGTCCTTTCTAATTGTTTGTTAAATTAGTTTCGGACGACTTAAGCCTTATACATATTCATTACGAGGTCAAGCAGAGCATAGAGTCCTCTGTCAAGAGCGAAAATGAATACGCCTGCAACAATAATAACCACAAGTACAACAAAGAAGTTTCTTGTAGCTGTCTTTGGATGTGTCCAGGTGATTTTCTTTATCTCACCCTTACACTCACGAAGGTATGTCCAGACTCTCTTAAAAACGTTAGGCTTTTTGTTAGTCTTCTTGGCAGGTTTAGCGGTTGCTTTCTTTTCAGCCATATTAACCCTCCGTTATTTAGTTTCCTTGTGAACAGTGTGCTTTCTGCAGAAACGGCAGTACTTGTTCATTTCAAGTCTGTCGGGACTGTTCTTTTTGTTCTTCATTGTGTTGTAGTTGCGTTGTTTGCATTCTGTACAAGCCAAAGTGATTTTTACTCTCATTGACGGCACCTCCCGTTAGTTTTCGGAATAATTTTAGCCTCCCTCAAAGGGCGCAAAAAAATAAGCCCCTTATACGAGGTAAAGCTATTTTAACACAATTGCAATACCAAGTCAAGGGAAAATGAGAAAAAATTCGGGGAAAATTTTCAATTAATACAATCGGGTCGCGAACGTTTCGGGAGATGGAAGGTCTCTCCCCCGACCACCACTATTCACTATTCACTATTCACTAATCACTAATCACTAAACTTACCACTGAAAAAGGCTGCTTGCGCAGCCTTTTTTACCTCTGTTTGTCCTGAAGTCTTTCGACCATAGTCTTTTTCTTCTTCTTGGGCTTTTCGGGCTTAACCTTCTTGCCTTTGAACTTGAGCGCGTTCTTCCACGCTGTTTTAAGCTCGTCCGAGAGAGTCTCGTTAATCGCCTCGTACTTATCCTCGGGCATATCGTTGAGGATTACGATAGTGATAATTGAACGCGTGTCAACGTCACCGTTGGTATACTGCGTGCTCAGAAGCGCGCCGAGCTTCTCCATCTCCTTCTTGTTGGCTGTCCTGACAAAGTCCTGAAGCTTCGGAACTATGGACGCTCTTGTGAAGGTTACGCCGCGGAAAGGATAGTAGCAATCCTCTTCCTGCTTAATCTCATCTTTGAGCTCGGGGAAGAATGTTACAAAGCGCTTTGAGAGGAACAGCGGGTCCGCCGAACCCTCATCTGAGTCCTTCTTCTTTTTCTTCTTAGTGGTCTTGAGGCGCTTAGCCGCCATTGTGCTTGTGCAGTTTTCCACAAAGTCGTTGGCGATTGAGTCCGCCTCTTTCATTGAATCAGTCTCGGGATTGAGCATCCAGGTCGCGAGAGTTTTCCAGTCGTTATCGGGACCGTCGTCGGTCATAGCGCACTGGCGCATAACGATGTGCATTTTGTCGGTGAAATAAACCACCGAGTATGCCGCGTTCTCTGAAGTAAAGAGGCTCACCATCTCGCCCTCGTTCGGGGAGACCTTTTCCTTTTTAAAGCCCTGAACGGCAAGCGCGCCTTCTACTTTATCCGAAATTGATTTAAAAGCAACATTAATATCCATAAATCTAATCAATCCTTTTGCATAGATATAGATATTATACATTCAATACATTATTTTGTCAAAGCTTTTATTTTAATCTTGAAAGAAAACGCAAAATATGGTATCATAACAGAATGTATAAAGAAAACTAGGAGGATACTTATGAACAACGCTCCTATCGGTGTTTTTGACTCGGGACTCGGCGGGCTCACAGCCGTACGCGAGCTCAAGAACGTTTTACCGAACGAAAATATAATATATTTCGGCGATACAGGCAGAGTGCCCTACGGCACACGATCAAACGAAACTATCAGAAAGTACGCCGACCAGGACACTAAATTTCTTTTAAAGAATAATGTTAAGATGATAATTGCCGCCTGCGGTACTGTAAGCTCTGTTGCTTATTACCTCAAGCGCGACCTGCCCGTCCCCTATACAGGCGTTGTTTCGCCCACCTGCTTTGCCGCGGCAAAGGCGACAAAAAACAAGAAAATCGGCGTCATCGGCACGAGCGCGACAATCAACAGCCACAGCTACCGCGACCTTATCCACAGCTTTGACAGCGGGATTGAGGTTATCGAGCAGGACTGTCCGCTGTTTGTTCCTCTCGTTGAGAGCGGGTTCATCGACAAGGACGAACCGATTACGAGACTGGTTATAGAAAGATATCTGCAGAAGATTGTTAAGGCGGAAGCAGACACGGTTATCCTGGGCTGCACCCATTATCCGATAATTGCCGAAGCGATTTCGAGCGTAATCGGCGACAAGGTTAAGCTCATTGACAGCGGCAGAGAAACCGCTGTTTATGCTGCTAAAATTCTAAAAGAGAATAATCTTCTGAACGACAGTGCCGAGAAAGGCGCGTGCGAATACTATGTTTCGGACACTCCCGACGGCTTTGAGAGCGTCGCGGGCGTATTCCTGGGCGAGAACGTGAGCCACTCGGTAACTCAAATTGATATAGAAAAGTATTGAGGGAAAAATGGGAAAGAATGATAACTACCTGATTTCGGTTACGGGTATTCAGGAGGTTGACGGCGAAAAGGATGAGATTGAACTCACCACCGTCGGCAGCTATATGATAAACAGCCGCGGCAACACATATATCGGGTATAAGGAATATGACGAGGAAAACCCCGCGATTTCGTCAAACAACGTGGTTAAAGTTGAGCGCGACGACAAAGTGACTATCATCCGCAACGGCGGACAGCAGACGCGCCTTATCCTCGAGAAAGGCAAGCGTCACCAGTGCCACTACCGCACCATTATGGGCGATTTGATGATCGGCGTATTTACCGACTCAATCAAAAACGAGCTCAACGACAAGGGCGGAAAGCTTCACGTCAGCTATGAGCTCGATTTCAACAACGAGTTTATTTCTAAAAACGAATTTTACATAGACGTAAAAGAAAAGGGTTGAAACTATGAACACATTGAATACAGCAAAATTACAGCTCAAAAACGCTGTGGAAAACGCCATTAAAACGGCTATGGATAACGGCGACCTCATCAAAGCCGACATTCCGCAGTTTATTATCGAAACTCCCGCCGACAGAAAGAACGGCGACCTCGCGACAAACGCCGCAATGGCGGGCGCGAAAGCTTTCAGAACAGCTCCCGTTAAAATCGCGCAGGCGATTACCTCAAACATTGAGCTCGGCGGCACATATTTTGACAAGTGCGAAATTGCGGGTCCCGGGTTCATCAACTTCTTCTATTCGGGCGAGTATTACGCCTCTGTACTCAAAGACGTTGAAAATCGGAAGGACAATTACGGCAGCTCGGACTTCGGCAATAATAAAAAGGTTATGGTTGAGTTCGTGTCAGCCAATCCCACAGGTCCTATGCATATGGGCAACGCGAGAGGCGGCGCGCTCGGCGACTGTCTCGCCGCTGTGCTCGACAAAGCGGGATTCGACGCTTACCGCGAGTTCTATGTTAACGACGCGGGCAACCAGATTGAAAAGTTCGCGTGCTCACTTGAGGCGCGTTATCTCCAGATTTACAAAGACAACATAGAGTTCCCCGGGGACGGCTATCAGGGCGCGGACATCACCGAGAGCGCTCAGGCATATGCCGATGAGAACGGCGACAAGCTTGTTGACATTGACAGCGAGAGCCGCAAGAAAGCGCTGGTAGAATACGCTCTGCCCAAGAACATCAAAAAAATGCAGCGCGATATGGCAAAATACAAAATCAACTACGACAAGTGGTTCTTTGAGAGCACGCTCCACGAGAGCGGCGAGGTTAAGGCGGTCGTTGACCTGCTCGCTGAGAAAGGCTTGACCTACGAAAAAGAAGGCGCAATCTGGTACAAAAACAAGGACGTCTGCACCAAAATCCTCCTCAAAGAGGGTAAAACTCAGGACTACATCGACAAGCTCGAGCTCAAGGACGATGTGCTCATCCGCCAGAACGGCAACCCAACCTACTTTGCGGCGGATATCGCGTACCACAAGAACAAGTTCGACAGAGGTTTTGAAACCCTTATCGATATCTGGGGAGCCGACCACCACGGCCACGTTATGAGAATGAAGGGCGCGATGGACGCTATAGGATATAACGGCGACAAGCTCGTAGTAGTTCTTATGCAGCTCGTCAAGCTCGTGTCAAACGGACAGGTTGTCAAGATGAGCAAGCGCACGGGCAAGGCTATTCAGCTCAGCGACCTGCTCGACGAGGTTCCCGTAGACAGCGCGCGCTTCCTGTTCAACACCAGAGAGGCAAACACCCAGATGGACTTTGACCTCGATATCGCGGTTCAGCAGGACAACCAGAACCCTGTTTATTACGTTCAGTACGCTCACGCGAGAATATGCAGTATCCTCAAGGCTTTAGCCAAGGACAGCATTGAGCCGAGAATGGTCGGCTGCGATGAGCTGAAGCTGCTCACTCAGCCCGAGGAACTCGAGCTTATAAATCACATCGCCGAGTTCGAGGATGAGATTATCTCAGCCGCCAGGGAATATGACCCGACAAGAATCACACGCTACGTCACAAAAACAGCCACACTGTTCCACAAGTTCTACAACGCGTGCAGGGTTAAGTGTGACGACGAGAGCCTTATGCAGGCACGTCTCAGCCTGTGTCTTGCCGTAAGGACTGTAATCAAAAACGTACTCGATATGTTCAACATCGAATGTCCTGAAAGCATGTAATAATAAAAATTTAAATGAAATATTATATAAAAAAGCCTTGGAGTTACAAAAAACTTCAAGGCTAAACTTTTTATTCTGATTTTAATTCTTACTTCTTAATTCTTACTTCCTGATGAACAATACTCCGAGTGTGTTCGGACCGCAATGGGACGTTACCGTGCAGCCTGCCGTGGTCTCGAGAACCTCCTCAAACTGAGGACAAAGCTCCTTTACCCTCGCCTTGACGTTCTTCACCGTCTCGGAATTGCACTTGGTGTGAGTGATGAAAATCCTCTTGAAGTCAATATCGTCGCGGTTGCGGAGTTTTTCCTCAACATAATCGAGAATAACCCTGTCAATATTGCCTCTGTACTTTTTGCTGGAGCCCATCTTGCCGTCAATAACATCAATACGGGGTTTGAGCTTTAGAAGATTAGCTCCCAGAGCGGCAACCGCCGAACAGCGTCCGCCCTTGTAGAGATAGTCGATAGAGTCAACAACAAAGCTCGCCTCAACCTTAGGAGCAATAGCGTCGCACGCCGCTTTGATTTCCTCGGCTGATTTGCCCTGAACGGCAAGCTCCGCGCCGTAGAGAACAACGAGTCCCTGACCTGTGGACAGGTTGCGGCTGTCTACAACATAAACATCGTCAAGCTCGCTCGCGGCAAGGCACGCGGTGTTGTATGAGCTCGAAAATTCGCTGCTGATATTAAAGTGAACGATCGAATATCCCTTGTCGTGCCACTTGTTAAAAAGTTCAAGATAATCGCTGAGGTTCGGCGCGGCTGTTTTGGGCAGTGTTCCCGACTTCCTGACGAAGCTGTAGATGTCCTCGGGCACAACCTCGGTACCGTCGCGCATAACCTTGTCCGCCATATTCACATAGAGCGGAAGAATCTCGATGTCATATTTCTTTACAAGCTCAGGCGATAAATCGCATGTGCTGTCGGAGATTATTTTTACTTTCATATTAATCCCTCCTAATGAGTTAATCATACCACATGCCGTATAAAATGGCAAGTGAAAAAAGAGGCTTATTTTCCAAAAACGGCTCCCGAAAAACGGGAGCCGAAATTGTTAAATATATTTACGCGACACTGTTCGGAACGCTTACAGTCTTGGCGTCGCTGATTACAACACTGCCCTCTGTTGTAACGGCAAAGGTGTAGAAGTAAAGCGTAGCGCCGTTCGCGGGGAGATTGGTGAAGTACGGAGCGTAAGTGAACTGATAGAGTCCCGAAGAGTTCGGGAAGTCAACAGATGAGTTATGAACCGCGATTTTGTTGTAAACCTGCGTCTGACTGCCTGTAACCTGATTGATAGCGCCCTTCAGCTGAGCGGTAGTCTTGGTGCTCGCGGAGAATACAACGCCCATTCTCGCGAATTTATCAACGTTAGCTGTCGCGAGCAGTTCATATGATACCTTATCATCGGCAATATATGTAGCTGTGAGGTTGATTGCCGCTGAATCGGTGCGTGTAGCTGAACTATCGGTTGTGATATCGATATCACCTGTTACATAAATCTCAATATATGTGCCTCTCTTGATGAGGTTGCCGTCAATAAGGAAGCCTGTCTCGGTGGGATTCGTAACTGTAGCTTTGTCGAGATACTTATAGTTTGAACCGACAGTAACACCGTTGAGTTTCACTGTGTATGTATTGGCTGTCTTTGTCAGATACGCTGTTACGGTTGTGCCTGACTTTGAAGCGCTGCCGAGAGCGTATTTATAAGACATATTACTGATAGTGCTTGACGGGTCTTTAAGAGCCGCAATCGCGTTGGCGTCTGTGAGTTCGGACTGCGAAACCGCTCTTGTGATAGTCTTTGTAACTCCGTCGCCGTCCTCATATCTGTAAACTACTGTGTAGTCATATTTGGTTGCGGGCGGAGTGTAGGTGCTCCATGTACCTGCAAGATTATCCCAGCTGTTAATTGTGTAAAGGTTATTGCCGCTGGGAACAGTCAAATCATTTGTCTTGTTCCAAACAGGAGGATTACTCCAGTTGGAACCGTCAAATGTAGAGCCGTTAGCTATTCTGAGGAAGATTACGTTTGAATCGCTGTCAGTAAACTTATAGTAACCGCTTGTACTGTCTTTAGTACCCTTAACCGCTCTGCCTGAACCTGTACCCCATGTCCAGATGTACCAGTTGGGAGTACCTGCCTCATAGGTGCTCGGAACGCTGAGATAAAGCGCGCTGTCCGTTGTGGGATTGGTGGGCTCGGTGGGGTCGGTAGTTCCGCCGCCGCCGCTTGTGGTATAGCTGAGGCTGAAGCCTGAGCCGCTCTTTGTCAGAGTAAATGTCGCGGTACCCTTGGGTACAAACATCTTCTCGGTGTTGCCTGCGTAGAAGCTGCCTGATGAGCCGCTTACATAAGAAGCTGTCTTATAATCTGTGCCGTTAGCGTTGATATAAACATAGCTGTCATTCGAGAATGTAGCCGTGAGGCTGCCGCTTGAGTTGAAGTGAT
>JAILPC010000093.1 GCA_024690465.1 Ruminococcus sp. | reverse complement strand
TACGGCGCGGGCAGAGTTCTTATGAAACCCGCTGCTCCCGGTACAGGTGTTATCGCGGGCGGTCCCGTACGTGCGGTTGTTGAGGCTGTAGGTATCAGAGACATCCGTACAAAGGCTTTACGCTCAAACAACCCCTGCAACGTAGTTAGAGCTACACTCCAGGGCCTCAGCGCTCTTCGCAACGCTGAAGAGGTTGCCGCTGTACGCGGTAAGTCCGTTAAGGATATTTTATAAGGAGGTTGCTTTATGAAGATTAAGTTAGTTAAAAGCCTTATCGGCTCTAAG
Source organism: Ruminococcus sp. (assembly GCA_024690465.1). Lineage (GTDB taxonomy): Bacteria > Bacillota > Clostridia > Oscillospirales > Acutalibacteraceae > Ruminococcoides. Next base: position 4,360 of record JAILPC010000093.1, on the reverse strand, counting down.
AAAGATCAGATTGCAACCGCCTACGCTCTTGGTCTTAAGAGAATCGGCGACGAGACAACTCAGCCCGACAATCCCGCAACCAAGGGTAAGGTAGCAAAAATCATTCACCTCGTAGAGGTTACAGAAGCATAAGGAGGTGCGAAAATTATGAAGTTAAATGAACTTTCACCTGCCGCAGGCTCCAAGAAGTCTGTTAAAAGAGTAGGTAGAGGCCATGGCTCAGGCTGGGGTAAAACCGCAGGCAAGGGTCACAAAGGCCAGAAGGCTCGTTCCGGCGGCGGTGTTCGTCCCGGTTTCGAAGGCGGTCAGATGCCGCTTCAGCGTCGTCTGCCTAAGAGAGGTTTCAATAACATTTTCGCAAAGAAAGTTGTTACTGTTAACCTTTCCGAGCTTAACCGTAAATTTGACAACGGTGCAGACGTTACTGTTGAAACACTTACAGAAAAAGGTATCGTTAAGAATTCCTTTGACGCTGTAAAGGTTCTCGGCAACGGCAAACTCGAGAAGAAGCTCAATGTTAAGCTTCCCAAAATCAACGAAAAGGCTCTCGAAAACGGTGAGAAAAAGGTTGTTATGCCTTTCTCAGAATCAGCAAAGGCTGCTATCGAGGCAGCCGGAGGAAAGGCTGAGGTGATTTAATTGTTTAAAACAATTAGAAATGCTTGGGGCATTCCCGATCTCAGAAGAAAGATCCTTTTCACAATCTTTATTATCATTTGTTTCAGAATCGGTTCGGTTATTCCTGTTCCGTTTCTCGATATGAACGCGCTCTCAAACCTGATGACTCAGAACGGAGCGAACGAGGGTAACTCGGCTCTCGCTTACCTGAATACTCTTTCGGGCGGCGCGTTCTCAAACGCAACAATCTTCGCTATGGGTGTAACTCCCTACATCAACAGCTCGATTATTATGCAGCTCTTGACTGTAGCGATTCCTCCTTTGGAAAGACTTTCCAAGGAAGGCGAAGCAGGTCGTAAGAAAATCGCGACAATTACCCGTTACGTAACCGTCGGCCTCGGTCTTATCCAGGGCTTCGCTTACTGGTGGTATCTCCAGGCTTCGAACGTTACAACATACACAGAAGGTTTCTCGAAGATCTTCTCCGCTATTATCATTATCCTTACCTTTACAGCAGGTACCGCGATTATGATGTGGTTTGGTGAGCAGATCAACGACAAGGGTATCGGCAACGGTATCTCGATACTCCTCTTTGCGGGTATCGTAGCTCGTCTGCCTTACACAATTAACCTGCTCGGTCAGTACTGGAACCTCGGTATCCAGGAGAACGGTCAGCCTCAGTACCTGATTCTCGTTCCTCTGTGGATTATCATCTTCCTCGTTGTTGTATGGGTTATCACCTTTATGCAGGATAGTGAGAGAAGAATTCCCATCCAGTACGCTAAGCGTGTTGTAGGTCGTAAGATGTACGGCGGTCAGTCGTCACACCTGCCTATCAAGGTAGCTCTCGGCGGCGTACTTCCCATCATCTTCGCTTCCTCAATTCTTTCAATTCCCAGTACAATTCAGGCGTTCGGTGTTAATCCGACAAGCGGCTTCTGGGCAAGCTTCTTTGAAGCGTTCAAGACCACAGGCTGGTTGTACATGGTACTCTATTTCATTTTAATTATAATGTTCGGTTACTTCTACACAACCATTCAGTATAATCCCGTAGAGATGGCTAATAACCTCAAGCAGAACAACGGCACAATCCCCGGCATCCGTCCGGGCGCTCCGACCGCTGATTTTATTAAGAAGATTCTCTCAAGAATTACACTTATCGGTTGTCTGTTCCTCGGCTTTATCGCTGAGTTCCCGCTTCTCTATTCCTCATTCACATCAATGGGAAGTCTCTCAATGGGCGGTACTTCGATTATCATTATCGTAGGTGTTGCTCTTGAGACAGCTAAGCAGATGGAATCTCAGATGATGATGCGTCATTACAAGGGCTTCCTTGATTAATGGCTTTTAGAGAAAAGGAGTTAACTATGAATATTATTATGTTAGGTGCTCCCGGCGCAGGTAAAGGCACACAGGCCGCTGTGCTGTGCGAGAAACTTAATATCCCTACTATTTCAACGGGTAACATTATCCGTGAAGCGCTGAAAAACGGCACTGAAATGGGACTGAAGGCTAAATCCTTCATGGACGCCGGTCAGCTCGTTCCCGACGAGGTTGTTATCGGTATCGTTAAGGAAAGACTTCAGGAGGATGACTGCCAGAATGGTTACATTCTCGACGGTTTCCCCAGAACCATTCCTCAGGCCGAGGCTCTGGACGCTATGGGCGCTGACATCAACTGCGTAATCGATATCGAGGTGCAGGATGAAGTCATCGTTAACCGTTTGTCCGGACGCCGCGTCTGCGAAAATTGCGGCAGACCTTATCACGTAGTAAGCTTAAAGCCGAAGGTTGACGGGGTTTGCGACGATTGTAACGGCGCCCTTGTTCAGCGCAAGGATGACCAGATTGAAACCATTAAAAACCGTCTCGACATCTATCACAAAGAAACTGAGCCCCTCGTAAAGTATTACGAGGCACAGGGCAAGCTCGTTGTTGTCGAGGGCAAGGATACGGTTGCTGCTACCACAGAGGCTGTATTTGAGGCTATCGGAGTTTAATTTATGGTAATTATCAAGACAGCGCGCGAAATATCCTTGATGAAGGACGCTTGCAGAATTTCCGCAAACGCGCTGCGTCTTGCAGGTGAATACGTCAAGCCCGGTATCACTACATGGGAAATTGACGAAAAAGTCCGCGAATATATCGAGAAACAAGGCGCTACGCCTTCGTTTCTCGGTTACGGCGGATTCCCCGCAAGCGCGTGTATTTCCGTTAATGATGTGGTCATCCATGGCATACCAAGCAAAGAACAGGTTCTCAAAGAAGGCGACATCGTAAGTGTTGATGTCGGCGCGTTCTACAACGGTTATCATGGCGACAACGCTTATACATTTGCCTGCGGCAAAATAAGCGACGCTGCCAAAGACCTGATGGACGCTACAAGAATCGGACTCGATAAGGGAATCGAGGCGGCGCTTGCCCAAAATCGCGTAGGCGATATCGGCAGCGCGGTTCAGACGTATGTCGAAGCTCGCGGTTACTCGGTGGTACGAGATTTTGTCGGCCACGGCGTAGGCGCGAAGTTACATGAAGACCCCAGTATTCCGAATTACGGCACTGCCGGACGAGGAGTACGACTTCTCCCCGGTATGACAATTGCTATTGAACCAATGATTTGTGAAGGCGGCTACGAGGTTGATGTTCTTGATGACGACTGGACTACCGTCACACGCGACGGTAAGCTGGCGGCGCATTATGAGAACACAGTCGCTATAACTCCCGACGGTCCTGTTATTCTGACAGTTCCGGGTTAAACGTTATGGAAAAAGGACGCATAGTAAAATCAAAGGCGGGCAAGGACAAAGGACAGTTTTATGTTGTCGCGGATGTAAAAGACGGCAGAGCATATCTGAGCGACGGAAAGCTCCGCAAGCTCGATAACCCCAAACCAAAGAATCCCAGACATCTGGCTGTTACATCCACGGTTGTCGATATGCCCGAGAACGATAAGCAATTAAGAACCCTGCTGAAAAAATTCGGCAGCACAACTAAGGAGGATTAAGTTATGTCTAAACAAGATGTACTCGAAGTTGAGGGCAAAGTTGTTGAGGCGCTTCCCAATGCTCAGTTTAAGGTGGAGCTTCCCAACGGCCATGTAATACTAGCTGTTATTTCAGGTAAACTGCGCATGAACTTCATCCGCATTTTACCGGGCGACAAGGTTACGGTGGAGATGTCTCCCTATGACCTGACAAGAGGAAGAATTACCTGGAGAACCAAGTAATTCAAAGAGAATTAAAAACTACGAAAACTGATTTTTCAAGAAAGGAATGATTATTGATGAAAGTCAGACCTTCTGTAAAGAAAATGTGCGAAAAGTGCAAAGTAATCAAAAGAAAAGGCAAAATCTTAGTAATTTGCGAAAACCCTAAGCATAAACAGCGTCAGGGCTAAATTTAACTTATTTTATATGGAGGTGCACTAAATGGCTCGTATAGCAGGTGTTGACTTACCCAGAGATAAAAGAGTCGAAATCGGCTTGACTTATATCTACGGTATCGGACGTAAAACTGCAACAGACATTATTGCTGCAACAGGTGTTAACCCTGACACTCGCGTTAGGGATTTAACGGAACAAGATGTTTCAAAACTTCGTGACTATATCGAGAAGAACTGCCGCGTTGAAGGTGACCTTCGCCGTGACATCGCTTTTGATATTAAAAGACTTATTGAAATCGGCTGCTATCGTGGCGTACGCCACAGAAAGGGTCTCCCCGTAAGAGGTCAGCGTTCAAAGACA
>JAILPC010000087.1 GCA_024690465.1 Ruminococcus sp. | reverse complement strand
GACGCATGGCTCGACTCTCCGAAGATTGCTTATCGCGAGACTATCCGCAAGCCCGTAAAGGTTCAGGGACGTCACAAGAAGCAGTCAGGCGGACACGGCCAGTTCGGTGACGTATGGATTGAGTTCTCACCCTGCGACAGCGACAGCCTCGAGTTCAGCGAGAGCGTTGTAGGCGGCGCGGTTCCCAAGGGCTTCTTCCCCGCTGTTGAGAAGGGCTTGCGTGACGCTATCCTTCACGGTCCGCTTGCGGGTTATCCCGTTGTCGGTCTTAAGGCTAACCTTTATGACGGTTCTTATCACCCCGTAGACAGCTCCGAGATGGCGTTCAAAATGGCTGCCAACATTGCTTACAAGAACGGTATGCCTCAGGCTTCTCCCACACTGCTTGAGCCTTTCGGCACACTTAAAGCAACAGTTCCCGACGCTAACATGGGCGACGTAATGGGTGAAGTCAACAAGCGCCGCGGTCGTGTTATGGGAATGAATCCCGCAGACGAAAAAGGTATGCAGGTTGTTGAGGCTGAGGTTCCCGAGGCTGAGATGAGCGACTTCGCTACATTTATCCGTCAGTGCACTCAGGGACGCGGAAACTACACATTTGAGTTTGTACGTTACGAGGACTGCCCCGCTAACGTTGCTCAGAAGGTTATTGAAGCGGCTAAGGTAGAGGAATAATCCTCTATTCTATATGAGGTATTGAAAAATAGGTAAAACGGCTGTAGGTCGGTTCGGTTTTTCCGGACCGACCTGACTTATAGAGGAGGAAAGATGAAGAAAGAGAAAATAAAAAAACGGCACAGAGTGCTGAGGGTTATTCTGACTGTTTTCATTATGATTCTGCTGACTGTTATTGTCTATGTAGCGTATGTGTTCCTCAGCTACTCAAGAATTGAGGACAATCAGAAGCTCAATGTTGAGGGCAAAGCCGCAAGCGACGCGGTGCAGGTTGAAAAAACCTACACGGCGCTCACATACAACATCGGTTTCGGCGCTTATACTCCCGACTTCACATTCTTTATGGACGGCGGAAAACAATCGTGGGCAGACTCCTATGAGAGCGTTAAAAATTGCGTAAATGGCGTTTCACAAACCGCGATAAAACACAATTCCGACTTCATCTTCTATCAGGAGGTTGACACCGACTCCACCCGAAGCCATCACTTAAACGAGGTTGAACAGATTAAAAACAGTCTGGCAGGCTATAGCAGCGTTTATGCTCAGAACTATCACTCCGCGTTTCTGATGTATCCTATAACTCAGCCTCACGGAGCGTCAAACAGCGGACTGCTCACAGTCAGCAATACAACGATTAACTCCGCGGTAAGACGCAGCCTGCCGATTGCCACTGACTTCTCGAAAATCATTGACCTCGACCGCTGCTACAGCGTATCAAGGCTCAAAACAAGCAACGGCAAGGAGCTTGTCGCGTACAACATTCACGCTTCGGCGTACATCAACGACCCGAAAATCCTCGAAAACCAGTTTAAAATGCTCTTTAACGATATGGAAAGCGAGTACAAGAAGGGCAACTACATAATCTGCGGCGGAGATTTCAACCACGACTTCACGGGCGATTCCGTCCGGAAGCTCAACCCGAACACAAAGGAGGAGTTCGCGTGGTGTACACCGTTCCCCGACGAGATGCTTCCGAAGGGCATTAAAAAGAACACGGACTACTCCGACAAAAAGGTTACGCCCACAACGCGCAACGCCGATATTCCCTACACCAAGGGCAAGAGCTTCACGGTTATTATCGACGGATTTCTGACCTCGGACAACATCGACGTCAGTTATGTTGAGAACGTTGACACAGGCTTTTTGTATTCGGACCACAACCCTGTTGTGATGAAATTTGAACTGAAAAAATAACGATAACGCAAAAAGGCGGAGCGCTAAGCTCCGTCTTTATTATTTGATAAACTTCTTCAGTTTCGCGATATCCTCGTTCGGAAACAGCTTTGAAAAATGCTCGAGTATCCTCTCGTACGACTCTTTCGGGGAACGCTTATACACGTTGCGGGAAAAGCTCTGTGACATAAACTTTTCGGGCGTGGAATACTCCGCGACTCCCCAGCCGTAGGAATTGCCGTGCTTGTCGCGCATATACACAAAGTCGCTGATGACCACATAGCACTGCGACTGCAGGCGGCTGATAATTGTGTCAAAGCCCTTGTTGCCGCCCTTCTTATAATTGCCGATATCCTTCAGCTTTTTTGAGAGAATCGGCGCGTTTTCGCTTATGAGCTCATAGAGCCTTTTGTCTTTATACGGAGCCAGTCCGTCGTCAAAACGAGCGTCAAAATCATAGCCGTCACGGCGATAGTTCGCCAAATTCCAAAACCACTCGGGGCTTACATAGCACGCCTTTTTCTCAAAAAACTTTCCGTAAGCGCAGCCTGTTTCGCGTATGACGGGACCTTTCCATTCCCACGCGCTCCACTCGCCTGTGTCGCTGTGCCACCAGCATTCGGGCGCGGTGTGCTCCTCGATTGAAAAGCCCTCTATTGAGTTCTCAAAAAACGGCAAAAAGCCGTATTCGTCTATCACATTTATAAGGTCGGATTTACTCCTGATTACAAAGTCGGAAAACATATTTACCTCGCACTTCTGTCGTTGTTTTTTTTCATAATATCACAGTTTACGCTATTTTTCCAGCAAATACGCGAAAATGTCTGTAGCGTTTCGCGGCGGATTAAGGGAGCAAAAGCGCTATCCAAAACAAGGAGTTAAAGGACTGCGCTCCAAGCTGTCCGCATAACGACTATATTTTGGTGAGAACAAGCTTCGAGTCCTTTTCATAATCGTCCGCAACGACGGCGCGCTGAAAGTTCGTTCCATCTTGCAAAAACTTCTATCTCGTTTGTCGGGTTCACGTTAACGGGAAATGCTTCTGCAACGCTCCTCCCTAAAAATGCTCCCCCGGAGCATTTTCTTATCGGTCGGCTTCGAGTCCCTTGCAGCGCTAAAAGTAAACAGGCACCCATTTGGGTGCCTGCTTACTTTTTTGGCGCGCTGAAAGGGACTCGAACCCCCGAACAGAAAGCTAAACCCCGCATAAATACTGAGTTTTTATAATTCAGTGTCACATAATTGGCACAAATTGTCACAAGCTACGCTTTTTTGCGGAGCTCAGTCGCAAAGATATCTACAATCTTTTTGTTGTATATCTTCTCTTTGTCTTTGAGCGTGTGTTGATATATCTTCTGAACTGTTGAAACGTCTTTCCACCCGCCGACCTTTGCGATATATTTATCGGGTACACCCTGGGCGTGAAGCTCTGAGGCAAAGTAATGTCGGAACGAATGAAACGTGAACTCATAGCCGTGTTTATTTTTGAGTTTTTGATATTCCTTTTTTATCTTGTCGGGGCTGAGGCCGAAGTGTTTCCACTCCCGAACCTCTTTTATCATGCTTTTGGATAACGGGCAGAATCTGAACCCTGCCGTGCTTTTCGGGTACTTGGTAACGAGGTTACGATCTGAATCGTGAACAACGGCTTTATTTACTCGCACACCTAAGTCGGTAATATCCTCGGGAGTGAGAGCACAGACCTCGGAACGTCTCAGACTTCCTGCGCTTGCGAGCAGAATCGGGACACGGAGATATTCGCTTGCGTTATCAAGGCACTCTCTGACTTCGGCTGCCGTTGGTATTGCCCTCTCTTTTTGCTCAGATTGAGGCAGGTGCGTATTTATCATCAAGCTAGGGCGATATGCCTTTAAAACACTTACGAGCAATCCGTGACGATTACGGACGGTCTTCGGTGACATAGTGAGCGACATTTCCGAAATAGCGGTTTGTATCATCTCAGCGGTGATATCTTTTAATTGGAAAGGCATTAACATCTCGAAGCTGTTGCGCTTAATTACGCCGTACCCTCGGACAGTTGAGGGCGATAGCGCTCCCGCTCGGGCGTTGATATATCTGTCAAAAGCCTCTTGGAGCGTCATTTCGTCATAACGTGAAAGTTTTTGCTTTTCGCTCTCAAACTGATAACCTAAAGCAAGGACTTCTTTTTTCGTCGGCGCTGTAAAGGATTTAAACCGTCTTTTTCCATTATCATAATATTCAACTCGGATTCTCCACTTTCCGCTCTGCGTTCTTTCGGGTTTAGTCATATTATCACTTCCGTTCATTTTCGTGTATAAAAACAGCGATTTTTACCGATGATTCACGATCATGTATAGGCTATTGTCAAAAATGGGCTGTTTTTGTGAATTGAGCAGCGGTTATCTCTTTGTTACTTACCCCTTACCAATTACTGGTAAGGGGCTTTTTTAATTCTCTAAATGGTCAATTGCGTATTGCGCTTCGTCAGCGGTGTACTGACCGCCATATTCAGACACTAGCTGTTCATAAACCTCGTTTTTTGACATATTCA
>JAILPC010000078.1 GCA_024690465.1 Ruminococcus sp. | reverse complement strand
TGGGTTGACAAACAGAAATAACCATAGTACAATATATGTGTTCCAAAAATGAAACGGAAAGGAGAGATTAATATGGTGAATGTAAATTTATTAGAAGCCGAAACCATAAAGCGCGGCCACTCAAATAGAGATGTAGCGGTTAATGCGCTGCATATATCGCCGCAGGCATATGGCAAGAAAAGGCGCAAGATAAGTAAGTTTACAACCGATGACGCCGATAAAATATGCGATTATCTTGATATATCTGACCTTGTTTTAAGGGCGCAAATTTTTTTAGCTTAATCGTTCCGAAAATGGAACAAATTTATTAGAAAGGAAGTGTACCGATGGAAACAATCAAATCATTCAAAGGTTTTAACAAAGACCTAAAATGCCGTGATTTTCAGTACGAAATCGGCAAAGAGTATGAAACGGAACGCGCAGAGTGTTGCGAGAGTGGTTTCCACGCTTGCGAAAATCCTATTGATGTTTTTAGTTACTACCCACCTGCTGATTCACGTTATTGTGAAGTAGAGCAGTCAGGAGAGTTTGACCGAATGAATGGCGACAGTAAAGTCGCTTCTACCAAAATCAAAATAGGCGGCGAAATTGGGTTAAACGGATTAATTAAGGCATTTGTTAAGTTTACGCTTGAACGTGTGAAGTTTGAAGAAGCGGCGACCAATACAGGCTTTAAGTCAGCGGCGACCAATACAGGCAATTATTCAGCGGCGACCGTAGGCAAAGGCGGTAGCGTTGCAACAGTCACAGGATATCAGAGTAAGGCAAGGGCTTCAATAGGCTCTGCTATCTGCATATGTGAACGCGGCGAGTGGAATGGCCAAGAATATCCACTTATAGGAATTAAGGCTGCTATTATTGACGGTAAGAAACTCAAGGCTGATACATTCTATACGCTTAAAAACGGCGAATTTGTCGAAGTAAAAGAATAACCGCCAAAAGAGCTTAAACGCTCTCAGCGGTTACAAAAACAATTATTAAGAAAAGTATAAGGCAAACACGAAAGCTTGTCAAGGAGGACAATATGTACAAATGTGAAAGCTGTCGCAGTGTGTTTGAAGAACCTGCAAAAAAAACAGCAAGATACGGCGGTTTCTTTGAAGCGTCGGGATTTGAACCGTTCGCAGTCTGCCCTTGTTGTGAGAGCACAGATATCACCGAGGTTGTGGAGTGCTCAGAGTGCGGTAGATTAATCGACAAATCATACAAGGACGAATACGCGGAACTCGATTTCACGAAAGCTCACGGCGACTATGTAACAGGGCGCAATCAGTACTATGGCGAAATCATCTGTAAAGACTGCGCGTTTGCCTTCGGCGTGCAGGGTTCACCGAAATACGCTCCGCTCGAAGATACTCTAGCAGACTACGTAAGACCGATTTGTACTAAATACGGGATTGCAATATTTCAGTCGCTTATTACAAACGAAAATAAGCAGGCAGGTGTCAGCACTACCCTACTGCACGAAAGCGGCCAGTTTATCGAAAGCGACTACGTTTTTTGCGATGTTGTTCTTCCGCTCTCAAAGCAGGGCAACAAAGTGCTCACTGAGGGACAGGCAACAGGCGTTTGTATTACATATTTAAGACGATACTCACTCAACGCAGCCTTAGGCATAACAGGCGACAAGGACACCGACGGGAGCTACGCAGACCGCGAGCCTTTAACCTACGAAACGGCGCTCGAGTATGAGATTACGTTCGGCAAATACAAGGGCAAAACGCTCAAAGAGATATTTAACACCGATATGGACTATATAAACTGGCTCTCAGCAAAGGCAGACGATGAAGTTAAAGAGGCAATCAGCCTTATTAAGAGTCACGACGAATCAACGCCAAACGAAGAACCCGAGATAACCTATCCTAAAATTTTCTGCCCGGAATGCGGTGTACAGATGTTAAAAATGGTAACGCCAAAGGGTAACATTTGGACACCCGAGCAGATTATTGCGAAATACGGAATGTGCGAGGACTGTTACAAGAAAGAACGCCTCACAAAAGCAATCCCTAATGAAAAAGACGTTTAAAGGTTCAGAGTTTAACGTCGTTTTGTCGGAGCTGATGTTACTCAGCCCTGACACCGACAAGATATACGAGCTTGAACTGAAAGAGAAAAAGAAACGGCGCAGCCTAGACGCGAACGCTTACTGTTGGGTGCTACTCGGGAAATTAGCTCGAGTGCTCAGAATACCCGCTGACGAGCTCTACAAAGAGTTTATACGGCGAAACAACACCTATTTCATATACCCGATAAAAAGCGTAGCAGTCGCAAAATATATCGAAGTATGGAGCAATAACGGAATAGGGTGGTTTGTGGACGACCTCGGAGAGAACAAGGCAAACACAAACTATCACAATCTGAAATGCTTTTACGGCTCGAGCTCGTACGACACTAAAGAAATGGCAACGCTTCTCGACGAGATTGTCTACGAGTGCAAAGAAAACGGCATTGAGACAGCGACAGGCGCGGAGCTTGCGTTGCTAAAGGAAGAATGAAAATGACAGAAAAGTGCATAATGCCCGGAAGTACGGAATACTCAAACGTTCGGTATCCTGGGCTTGAGAGACACGAGATATTTTTCGGTAGGAACCGAAAGAGGTCAATCGAGGACGGGCTTGTCGTGTTCTTGACTCCCGAAAAGCACCGAGGATTTAACGGAGCACACGGGAGCGGCTCCGACGGGATTGCTTTTAACAAAAAGCTGAAACAGCTCGGACAGCGTGTCGCTATGGAGTATTACGGGTGGACGGTTGAGGACTTTCGCAAGCGTTATGGCAAAAGCTATTTATAAGAAAGGTAACAATTATGAACACATACACACGATATGATTTAACACAATTCGGCGCGCGATTGAGACGAGGACGGCTTGATAAAAATCTCACACAACGCAAACTCGCTCAGATTGTGGGCATAGACCAACACTATATATCCGACTATGAAATTAAAGGGCGCAAACCGACACTTTTGCATTTGTGTTTGATTGCAAGCGTGCTGGGGCTGCCTGTCGGATATCTTTTAGGGGGTAAGTATTATGAGTAAATACTCCGTTCGGGACGAACCGATATGTTATAACCTCGGCACTCGGGACTGCGTATTCAAGCAGGAACTCAAATGCAGGATTCTAACAGATACGAACTTTACACACAGAAAAGACAGGTTGTGCCCTTTTTATAAGTCGAGCGATGACTACAGACTCACAGAAAAAGGCGTGGAAAGGAAAACAAAATGATTAACAGAGTTATTTTAATGGGCAGGTTATGCTCAGACCCCGAGCTTAAAACAACAACCTCGGGAGTAAGTGTTACGAGCTTCCGCATAGCGGTAGACCGTACATATGTTAAAAGCGGAGAGAAACGCAAAGCCGATTTTATCGACGTAGTGTGTTGGAGACAGAACGCTGAGTTTGTATGCAGGCACTTCACAAAGGGCTCTCTGATTGCCGTAGACGGGCAGTTAAACAGCAGGAGCTATGAGACTAAGGACGGCTCAAATCGTTCGACACTCGAAGTTATAGCCGACGTAGTGAGCTTCACAGGCGAGAGAGCAGAACCGCTCAATACAAACGAGCCTACAATCGACGACTCGCTTATTGACGACGACCTGCCATATGCGAGGTAATCAGCTATGAGAAAACCTAAGGACATCAATATTATCGACTTTATACCCTACGGCGAGGACAGGGCGATTACAAAAAAACAGCTCAAGCGATTACTCGGACTGAGAGGGCGCAAGATTAGACACCTTATAAGTCAAGCGCGGAAAGAAAGAGTTATTCTCAACTTGCAGAATGGCAAAGGGTATTTTCAACCCCTTGATGAAGAACAGGAACTTGTCAAGCGTTTTTACTATCAAGAAAAGCACAGGAACGAGGAACACAGAGCAACGCTCAGGCCTGTTCAAAATTGGCTGTATATGAAAGGGATTGTGTGATGTGGCAATACAGTTTTACAACGGAACATATATCAAGCTCTTTCGCAACCTCTTAAATTGGCGTTGGTACAAAGACGGAAACACAGTGAGATTGTTTATTCACCTGCTATTGATTGCCAATATCTCAGACGCTGCCTTTGAAAATATAACCGTACACAGAGGCGAGGTTGTAACAAGCTATGAACGGTTAGCTGACGATTTGGGACTTTCAATTCGCAACGTAAGAACAGCACTAAATCACCTAAAATCGACAAGCGAAGTGACAAGCCGTTCGACCTCGAAATACACGATTATATCTATAAAAAATTACAATGAATATCAACAAGTGACAAGCGAAATGACAAGCGACCGACAAACAAGTGACAAACAAGTGACAAGCGACCGACAACAATATAAGAAGAATAAGAAGAAAAAGAAGAATAAGAATTATTATACGCGCCCGTGCGCGCGCGAGAGCACAGCGAGTTATGACATTGAGGAGCTGATGAAAATAAAATGAGTATGAAAAGTGCAAGGGACAGGCTCAACTGTCCGAACTGCGGAGCTCCGATAACTTCTTATAAGTGCGAATACTGCGGAACGCTATTCTATGACTTTGCAAACCTAGAGCTTTACGAACCGAGTTACATAAGGCTCAGAATCGGTGATACGCTTAATATTTTCAGAGCCGTAACGACGAGCATTGAAGTTACACAATCTAGTCCCGAAGTTTGCTATGCTGACAATAAACCTTTTTTGTGTGGCAACCCCGATATCACAGTAACGGTTGAAATGAGAGTTGTCAGCGACGACAAAGGCGTGTTAATGGAGCGCAGACGGAATGTATAAATTTACTATCTACGGAGAGCCGAAAGGCAAACAACGTCACAGAGCGAACGGCAGGGTTATGTATACACCGACTCAGACGCGAGAATATCAGCGACAGGTTGTGCAAGCGTATAAAGCTCAATATAACGGCGTGTATTTTAATAAAGGCGTTCCGCTAGGGGTAAAGATTAAGGCGGTGTATAAAATCCCTCAGAGCGCGAGCAAAAAGAAACAAGCGCAAATGCTTGAGGGGACTATACTGCCGACAAAGAAACCCGATTACGACAATATCGCAAAGATTATAACCGACGCTCTGAATGGCGTGGCTTTTTACGACGACGCGCAGGTTGTCTACAGCTCACAACTCAAAGTCTACGGCGCAATCCCGCGTGTAGAGGTAACAATCGGGAAGATAAACAGAATTAACGAGGGGGAGTGATATGGAACAGCTCTCACTATTCAATCTTACGACTGAAGCAAAGCAGAAACGTTCTGACGCTTATAAAAAGCTCCGAGAGATATCGGACAAGCTGACTGGTGACGGGATAAACGTTCTCAGCCTGTTCAATGGGATATCGTGCGGACACGTAGCACTCGACCGCGCAGGCATTAAGGTAAATCGTTATGTTTCTTACGAGATTGACGACAACGCAAACTTGATTGCCAAAAGCAACTATCC
>JAILPC010000031.1 GCA_024690465.1 Ruminococcus sp. | reverse complement strand
TGAGGTACGTCTGCTGATAATAATCAGTCGGTCTGGTATTTACATAGTAATCAACCAGTGCCGCGCCGTTTTTGAGCACATCGTACCTGTCAACCTTTATACTGCTCTTTGAGATACCCTCGTTGTGATTCATAACATAATCGAGGAAGGCGTGGTAGTTGTGCCTTGCCTGTGTGAATTTGAATATCGAGTTGCTTGACTGATTAGCGGTGTAGGCTTTGTAAACATTCTCAATCTTAACGAGGTTTTTCTCGCAGGCTTCCCTGAGAGTGTATGCCGCGCCGTTTTTGAGGACCATCGGCTTTGCTCCGCTTTTCGGACAGGTTATCGTAAAATCGCCTATGATTTCGCTGTATTCTCCGCGCCCCGCGATAACCTTGTACAGTTCGCAGTCATCAACATCGCATAGCTTGGCGTACTCGGCGCTGATTATGCCGCTGCCGTCCTCGTTGAGGCGGTTTACAATAGCGGTTTCAAGAGCGTCGGGAATACGCGCGGAGGCTAACTCATTTTCTACGAGGAAAGTGACGAACGCCTCGAGATTTTTTTCGTTAATTATGCCGTCGGTATACGCTTCTTCAATGGTTTTGAATTCATCGTTCTTAAAGAAATACGGAATACCCCAGCCTTGTTTGTTCGAAACTTTATACGAAACTATATAATCACCGAGTTTAATTTCAAAAAAACCTCCGTTCAATACCGATACGACTGTATAGCCGTCAAACTCGCCGTGCTGTGTACAGGTATAGCCGTAAACGTGCCTTCTGCTTCCCTCGCCGAACAGGTAACTGCCCTCGCCGTATTTATCGTATTTATATATTAAAAACTTCTTTTCTAAATCCGTGAGTTTTTTTGCGGTCCAGCCTGAGCCGCTTGTGCCTATTTTGTCGATAACGTCGTCCAAATCTTCGTCTGACAGCACACCGCCGTCATAAGCTTCGTCGAGAGTATAGAGCTTTTCCTCGTCTATGTCTACAAGGTAGATACCCAAATCATAATCGAAATTCTGACCGCCCGAAAAGAACAGCCAGTCGCCGAGGAGTACGTTGTAAGTAAGACATTCAAGCGCTATAGAACCAACGGAAATCGCGTAAAGATTGTGATTTTTGAGCTTGCCGAAGCCTTTGATGCTATACGGATAGTTACTGTTCGCGTTCAAAACAGATACGCACTTTTCGGCTTCGACGCCTAATCTGTGGGATACCGTAAAGCCGAACTGCTCTCCCTCGGCTTCAGCCTGACGGATAAGGTTTACGACAACATTATAGTTTGGATTGAGCTCCGATATGGGACAGACACGTCTCGCCTGAACAGCGTATAAACCGAGCTCATCGGGAAATTGAGATGTTTTGATATTAAAGTTGTAGTCGCCTAATGTTACGGTTTTATCAGTCTCGGCGGTTTCGCCGCTGCCCGCGTAGCAGAACATCAAATCACTGTAAGGCGAGCCGATGCACTTCACCCACGTTACGTCAACGCCGTTCTCTTTAAAATGAGAAACGAGATTGTCGTTATCGAGATAAACCGTATTTGGGATAAGCTCCTTGAGCTCGTCTAAAGTAATAATCTTTTGCCCTTTTACAGCGTCATAGATGCGGTAAACCTTGCCGCCCGAATAGACGCAGTAGCCGCACGAGTTGATGCTTGTGTCACCGAACCAAGTAGGAGCGGTGAAAAGATAACCGTTTATCAGCTCTTTTGCCGTGTAATTATTGAGCCCGACTATGCGGAAAACTACGAGCTCTTTTGTAACTTTGTAGAACTCAATTCCGTCGAGGCTTTCGTTTGTAAAGGTCGGATAGTCGTTTACATAACGAGGCGGCATATACTCGTTTACGGCGTCCGCGAAATCATCGGGCAAATCCTTGAGCTCAGGCGAAATCGTGACGCTCACGTCGCCCGCCGCGCTCACGACAGGTACGGCAGATATAAGCAATAAGGCGGTTAATAGAATTGACAACAGTTTTTTCATGGTTAACACTCCCTTCGGTTAAATTTTGAATTCAGTTTATGTAATTTTGACTTTCAGCTTCAGCACAACACCGTTGACCTTGACTTTAAGAGTTGTTGAGCCTTTTCTGAGAGCTTTTACTTTTAATTTTGTCTCATTATTCTTTGAAAGAATTTTAGCTTTCTTGGTGTTGGTGTATACGTTGTTGACTGTGCTCGCCTTGCCGGTTATCAAAACGTATTTGTATTTTCCTTTTTTGATTGTTACGCTCGCTTTGGAGAGCTTGGGCGAGGTTGTGACCTTGATAGTAAAATACAGCTTTTCACTGCCGACCTTGGCGGTGATTCTTGCAAAGCCCTTTTTGAGCGCGGACACCTTGCCTGTGGAACTTACCTTGGCGACACTGCTGTTGTTTGAGGAATATTTCACCTTTTTTGAGCCTTTGTTATTAACTTTCAGTGTAATAATCTTGCCGCACTTAACCGTCGCGGTACGCAGATTAAGCTGAGGCGAAGCTTCACCGAGCTGTTTTGACGAGTCGGTCGCCGCTGTTGGTTGGGTGGGGTCAGTAACAGTCGGCTGAGTGAATTTTGTAGGTGTTTGAGTAGCCTGAGTAGCCTGTGTGGGCTGCGTATACTGCGGTGATTGGGTAGCCTGAGTGGGCTGTGTATACTGCGTTGATTGGGTAGCCTGAGTGGGCTGTGTATACTGCGTTGATTGAGTAGCCTGTGTGGGCTGTGTATATACAGTTTGCTCCGTCGGTTCGGTCAACCACGCGCTTGTATTCTCTGTAGGCTCGGTTGGCGGAGGCTCTGTCGCCGCGGTATTGTCTGTATTTTCTGTGGGTTCTTCGTACATAGTCAGATAACCCGTGAGCCTGCCCTGGTCGTTTTCGCCGTCCAGAACAACCATATTGTTAATGCCGTCGAGCTTAATATCTACAGTCTTCTTGGTCATTATGTCCCATGTAGGATTAGGATTGGCAGAACCGTTGAACGCGAAAACAACATTACTGTCAAGATTCTCAAACTTAACCACAGTTTTGTATCCGTATGTCGGGGATACCCATCTGTCCGTGCCTTCGCCCCACGTCCACGCGTACCACTGATAGGAACTGTATTCATTCGTTTGAAGGAACACTGTATATGAGCCTGCGGACGTGATTTCGGGAGCGTTTGTTTCCTCGGTTTCGTCCGCGAACACATCAGGCGCCGCCGCGAAAACGAGCATAAAGCACAGCATAATCATCAATAATTTCCTCATAACTTCTCCCCCTATTTGACAGAAACCGCTGTTTTGAGCATTTCGTCAACTCCGACGTAGCCTACAGCCTCAAAAGCGTAGCCGTCGCGCTCCCAGATGAGCATTGTCATATCATCGTCGGTCTTTATGATAAAGTTAATTCCCTTATAATTTTCCTTGGCCGTTGTTTTGAACTCAATATCGGAAGCTGAACGATAATCGCTTACAAGGAACTGCTCGATTGTCAGATAATCATCGCCCTTTGAATAGCACAGGGACGAGCTTCTCGAATCGCTTTGGCTGTCCGAAAGCTTGTAGCCCTCGGGAATATGGGACGGTGTATAAACCTTTTCAATCATAGAAGGATACGAGGATGAGTTCGGTGAGTATTCTATAAAGCTGTAATTCTCGCCGCTCGTTATAAAGAACGAGAAAATCTTTTCCCTTATAGCGTCTACGCTGAGACTCGCCGCCATAATCACAACTATCAGCGCCGCGGCTATCATAACCCTGCGGGCTTTCGTAAGCGTTGCGCGGTGGTAAATGTTGGTCTGCGACTTGATAAGCTTCCGCATCTTTTTTTCAAATTGTTTTGAAGGCTCAAAGCATTCGCTTTCGGCGTACTTTGCCGTCAGCTTATCCTCATACAGCCCGAACGCCTGATAAAGCATTGCGTTGTCGATAGTTCTATTCATCAATAATTCCTCCCAAAAGCTTGCCGAGCGCCTTTCTGCCCCGCTCCAGACGCTTGCGGACGAGAGCGTGCGATATTCCGAGAACATCCGAAATCTCTTTGTCGTTTAAACCGTTGAAATACCTGAGCGTCATAACGCTTCTGTAGTTATCGGGAAGGAGCGAAATCTTTTCGGCGATAAACTCAGCGGTTATGTTCTGTTCGGCGCTTTGTTCGATGTTTTCATCCATAGGGATAGTTTCGTCAAGCTCAATGAGCTTAACCCTGTTCAGCTTGTTATAGATTGTTTTTGCCGCGTTCTCAGTAATGACCGCAACAAATCCGCGCGTACGCGGACTGTCAACCTCGTCGATTTTTGAGAGGTTTTTGAGTATTCTCATAAAGGCGTCGTGCACGGCGTCCTCTGATAAACTCTCATCCTTCAATATCGAGTAGGCGCAGCTTAACATAAGATTTTTGTACTGACAGTAAATCCTCTCGAACTTACCCTTCTCCGCCTCGGTTTGTGCGAGGCTCAAATAAAAAGCTAACATAATATCCCCTGAATTTTATTCTCTGACTATATAACCTTTCGGGAAAAGTTTTTGTGACACTATAATATCATTTTTTTACAAAAAAATAAAGCTCTCCGAAGAGAGCTTGTGTTTACAGTTTATTCCAGTACTTTCTGTCGAGTGAGCGGTACTGAATAGCTTCGGCTACGTACTGAAGCTTTATGTCGTCACTGTCGTCGAGGTCGGCGATTGTACGCGCGACTTTGAGTATGCGGTTATACGCTCTGGCGGACAGCCCCATGGTTTCAAAAGCGGATTTAAGAAGCTCCGCCGCGTCGTCGTCAATTGCGCAGTACTGTTCAAACTCACGGTCGGAAATCCGCGCGTTGCAGGTGGTTTTG
This sequence comes from Ruminococcus sp., assembly GCA_024690465.1. Classification (GTDB taxonomy): domain Bacteria; phylum Bacillota; class Clostridia; order Oscillospirales; family Acutalibacteraceae; genus Ruminococcoides. The sequence continues at coordinate 8,462 of JAILPC010000031.1, read as the reverse complement.
GAGTTCTTGAAACGCTCGGTCTGGCGCGCTCTGGCGGCGTTGACGCGCTTTTTTATCTCGACGCTCGGCTCCTCGCCGCTTTTGTCGGTGAGCTCCTCGTAGTCAACGGGCGGGACCTCGATGTGGATATCGAAACGGTCAATCAAGGGACCTGACACACGGTTGATATAGCGGTGAATCTTGTTTTCAGAGCACACACACTTGCGCGTCGGATGGTTGAAGTAACCGCAGGGACAAGGGTTCATAGCGCCTATGAGCATAAAGCTGCAGGGATAAGTATACTTGCCGTTCACGCGCGACACCGTTACAACGCCGTCCTCTATCGGCTGACGCAGAACCTCGATTGTCTTGCGCCCGAACTCGGGAAGCTCATCAAGAAAAAGCACGCCGTTGTTGGCAAGCGTAACCTCACCGGGTTTTACAGCGCCGTTTCCTCCGCCTCCGCTCATAGCGACATATGAGGCGGTATGGTGAGGCGAGCGGAACGGACGTGTGTGAATAAGTGAAGCGCCCTTGGGCAGAGTACCCGCTATGGAATGAATCTTGGTTGTTTCGATAATCTCGTCAAAAGTCATATCGGGCAGAATCCCGGGCATACGCTTCGCGAGCATGCTCTTGCCGGAGCCAGGAGGTCCTATAAGCAAAACGTTGTGACCGCCTGCCGCCGCAATCTCAAGCGCGCGCTTAACCTCGTATTGTCCTTTGACCTGAGAAAAGTCGGGAATATCATCAAAGCTCTCGACGCGCTCTTTTTCGGCAACAGCGGGAGTTATCGGTTCAATTCCGCGGAAATGCTGAAAAAGCTGATATACGCTCTTTACGGGATAGACCTCTATTCCGTCAACAACAGCTCCCTCGGCGGCGTTTCCTGAGGGGACAAACAGCTTTTTGATGTTGTTTTCCTTTGCGGTGATAGTCATCGCGAGCACGCCGTTAATCGGCCGCACATCACCCGAAAGGCTCAGCTCACCGAGGAACGCGCAATCATCAAGCCTTGATGTCAGATTGCCTGTCGCTTTGAGCAGAGCCATAAAGATAGGCAAGTCGTAAATCGGACCTTCTTTTCTGGTATCGGCAGGCGCGAGGTTAACGGTAATGCGGGATATCGGGAATTCAAAACCGCAGTTTTTGAACGCGGTGCGCACCCTGTCCTTGCTCTCCTTGACCGCTGCGTCAGGGAGACCGACTATATCAAACGCCGCCTGTCCGCGCGTTATTGACGCTTCTACATCTATCGGATAGCTTTCGACGCCGAAAAGCCCGAAGCTCTTACATTTTACTACCATATCGCACCTCCGAATGTATGTTTGATTTATTATAACATACGAACATTCGTTTTTGCAATACCAAAACTGAAAAAAGTGATAATTTGACATAAATATTTTGTTGAGATATAATTATTGCAGAAATTATAAGGTGGTGGCGATGATAGGCAGCAACTATGATAGTCTTAATGACAATACTCTTGCCGCGCTGACCAAGAACGGTGACGAAGCCGCGTTTGAGGAAATTACCATCAGATATATCAAGCTGATTTACTCCCTGGCGGCGAACTACAGCACAGACGGATATGACAGACAGGACTTCGCGCAGGAAGGTCTGCTTTCGTTTCTTATCGCCTGCAAAACCTATGACGAAAAAAGCGGAGCGTCGTTCAAGACCTACGCGACCAGGTGCGCAAAAAACCGTTTTAACGATATCATTAAAAAAAGCAAAGCAAAAAGCACAGTACCAAAAAGCAAGCTTGTGCCGATTGAGAGTATCGGCGACAAACAGGACTGCGAACAGAACGTTGAGGACTATGTACTCGAGCGCGAGTATCTCAAGACTATGCTCAAACACCTTGATAATCTTTTGAGCACGGACGAGAGGAAAGTGTTCAAAATGTACGCGCACGGCTACTCCTACAGCGAGATTGCCGAGAGGATAAACAGCACGCCGAAGAACGTGGATAATATCCTGCAGAAAATCAAACGTAAGCTCAGAGGATAAATAGTTTTAACGCAGCAACGGCCGATTTGATAATCAGCCGTTGTTTAATTTATATATTCTGTTTTTGTTTGCGCCTTGTTTAATTACCTTGCCTTCAGCAATTAAATCATTAAGGTAATCGCGGGTTCGGGATTGTTTAAGGTTAATCGCTTCCGCAATTTCAGAGGATTTGGCGATCCCCTTGTTCTCCAGATAGTCTAGAACAGCCTGTTTGGTGCTTTGATTTATCGCCGATTTTTTATCGCCGAATTTTCTGACAAACAACAATAAACAACTGATATTATTTTCTTTCAACATATTACTTAGGGCTGTCGTAATAGCGACAGCCCTGAATAATTACCAGTTATTATAATGTCCGTTTTTGATTATCAAAGGATAATCCTTATAGCAAAAGTTCTTGTCGATAACGCCTACTCCATCGATGCTGTTGCTCTCGAGGTAGTTAGTCTCGCCGCCGTACTGCCATATTCCGAGTGTCTGTCCGTTATACTCGCACTCGTCATTCCATTGGGCAAGCCAGATGTCGTAGTTATCAAGCAGGGTGCTGTCGTTGAGCTTGTTATTAATCCATTTAAGATTTGCGTAAAGCATCGGATAATAGCCTGCTTCGCTGATTGTTGAAAGGAAAGTTTTACAGATATTAACAAGCGCAGCATTAGACAGCTGATTGTTGCTCTCTTCTTCCATATCAAGCACGACAGGGAGAGTCGGCTTTTTACCGTTCAAAAGTCTTATAACGTGAGCGGCTTCGCTCTTCGCTTGATCGAGTGTGGCTGCGTAGGAGTAGATGTATGTTCCCCACGGCATACCCGCGTCCTCGCACTTCTGCACGTTTGAGGCGAATCTGCTGTCGTCCTGACTGGTCATATCGTCACCGTAACCACAGCGAATCATTGCAAAGTCATATCCCGCGTCCTTAATCTTCCGAATATCAATTTCGCCGTTGTGATAGGAGATATCAACGCCCTTTCTGCCCGCGAGCGGAACATACTTGCCCGCAAGAATGAGCTGAATCATTGTAACGTCGCATATATCGACACCATTGTCATAGCTGATATCAGCTTTATCGAGCGCTAAATCCGAATCGGTAAGCTTTTCCGCAAGATACATTTGAATCGTTGTTCCGTCGTTTATGTCTATCTTTTTGTCGCGGTTTACGTCACCTATCCGATAAATATCCTCCATGCCGACAGCCGCAGCGAGCTGAGCCGACATTGTGCAGAGGATAACTGCCGCTAAAAGAAATGATAATATTCTTTTCATAGTTTTAACCTATTAATTCTATAAGCTTCGCTCGGACAGCCTGTGCGTCGGCTTTGCCTCGGCTCTGTTTCATAACGTTGCCGAGCAGCGCCATAAGCGCCTTTTCCTTGCCGCCCTTGTAGTCCGCTACAGCCGCGGGATTGGAATTGATAGCGTTCTGACACATTTCAGCCAGAGCTGAATCATCTACACCGCCGAGGTCACTCTCGTCGATGAACTCTGTGCAGGGCTTGCCTGTGTCGAGCATTTTCTCGAGAGTTTTCTTGGCTAGGTTGTTCTGAATCTTCTTGTCCTCAAGCATTTTGCAGAGCTCTTTGAGGTGTTTGGGACTGACCGCAACGTCAAAGCTCTCCTTGTCCTTTTCGGTTTCAACACGGCGGAAAATTGAGCCGATGATGAAGTTCGAGACGGTCTTGGGGTTCTTTAAACCTTCGATAGCCTCGTCAAAGTACTCGCTCACCTTTCGGTACTTTGTGAGGAGCGCGGCGTCCTTCTCGGGAATATCGTAATCTTCAATATATCTCTCACGCTTAGCCTCGGGGAGCTCGGGGAGAGATTTGCGGATTTCCTCTACCTCTTCCCTGCTTGTGAGGATTGTCACAAGGTCGGGGTCACGGAAGTAGCGGTAGTCGTTGGCGTCCTCTTTGCCTCTCATTGAGGAGGTTGTGTTTGTGGCGTCGTCATAGCGCAGAGTCTCCTGGATAACCTTGCCGCCGTTTTCGATAACATCAACCTGACGCTCAAACTCATACTCCATAGCCTTTGCTATGTTGTTTATGGAGTTCATATTCTTAATCTCTGTACGCGTGCCGAGCTTATCGCTGCCCTCGGGACGAACGGAGATGTTAACATCACAGCGCATTGAGCCCTCCTGCATACGGCAATCGGAAACGCCGATACAGCGCATAATGAGCTGGAGCTTTTCTACATACTCGCGCGCCTCGTCAACAGAGCGAAAGTCAGGCTCCGTTACAATCTCAATAAGCGGAACGCCGCCTCGGTTGTAGTCGACGTATGTGTCACCGTGAGCGTGTACGAGCTTGCCCGCGTCCTCTTCGATATGGATACGAAGGATACGGATTTTTCTGCCGTTTGAGAGCTGGATATAGCCGTGCTCGCACAAGGGCTTGTCGTACTCTGAAATCTGATAAGCCTTGGGTAAATCGGGATAACAGTAGTTTTTTCTGTCCATTTTGGCTACTTCAGCGATTTCGCAGTTGGTAGCTAAGCCCGCCATAATCGCGTACTTAACAACCTGACGGTTGAGCTTGGGCAGAGTGCCCGGAAGACCTATACACACGGGACAGCAGTGAGTGTTGGGCTCGCCGCCGAACTTGGTGGTACAGGAACAGAAAATCTTTGTATTTGTGGATAATTCAACGTGGGTTTCAAAGCCCGCTACAAGTTCGTATTTCACAGCTTTACACCCCACTTTGTATCTTTATAGTTCTCGCCCGCCGCTTTTTCATAAGCGTTGGCGGCGTTGAGAATTGTCGCCTCGTTAAACTTGTTGCCGATGAGCTGCATACCGATGGGCATACCCTTGGCGTTGAAGCCGCAGGGAATTGAAACGGCGGGCAGTCCCGCGATGTTCACGGGAACGGTGCAGATATCGGTGAGATATGTTTCAACGGGGTCGCTTGTCGCGCGTCCCATCTCAAATGCTGTCATGGGAACTGTAGGCGCGAGAATAAAATCGCACTTTGTAAACGCGTCGTCAAACGCCTTTACGATTGTACCGCGCAGGTTCTGAGCCTTTTTGTAGTACGCGTCATAATAACCAGCCGAAAGCACATAGGTGCCGAGCAGGATTCTGCGCTTAACCTCGTCGCCGAAGCCCTCGCTTCGTGTGCGGCACATCATATCGTGAGTGCCGTTGTAGTGCTCGGCCTTGAAGCCGTAGCGAATACCGTCGTAACGGCCGAGGTTCGAGGAAGCCTCGGCACATGCGATAATATAATAAACAGGGAGCGCGAACTTAATCGCGGGCATATCGAAGTAAACGACCTCCGCTCCTAAGCTCTCGTACACTTTGACAGCGTTAAGCACCGCCTCTTTTACATCGTCGCGGACACCGTCGAGATACTCGCGCGCGATGCCGATTTTCATACCCTTGATGTCGTTGTTGATTGAGCCGTATGTAAGCTCGCCTTTGCGTCCCTGACAGGTGCTGTCCTTTTCGTCGTAGTCTGAGATCGCGTCATAAACAATCGACGCGTCCTCAACTGTCTTGGTAATGGGACCGATCTGGTCAAGACTTGAGGCGTAAGCGATAAGGCCGTAACGCGAAACAGCGCCGTAGGTGGGCTTTAAGCCGACAATTCCGCAGAATGAAGCAGGCTGACGGATAGAACCGCCTGTGTCTGAGCCGAGACCGTAAGCCGCGATATCAGCGCCGACAGCCGAAGCCACGCCGCCCGAGGAACCGCCCGCGCAGTGCTTGGTGTTGAACGGGTTTGTAGCGCCGCCGAAGTACGAGGTCTCGCAGGATGAACCCATAGCGAATTCGTCCATATTGGTCTTGCCGAGGAGCACAGCGCCCTCGCTCTCGAGTTTATCCCATACAGTGGCGTTATAGATAGGCTTGTAGCCTGTCAGAATCTTTGAGCAGCAGGTGGTCTCGATACCCTTTGTAGACAGGTTGTCCTTGAGAGTCATCGGAACGCCCTCGAGAAGTCCTATCTCCTCGCCTTTAGCTATTTTGGCGTCAACCTTTTCAGCCTGAGCCAGAGCTGTGTCGGCGGTGATGTTTACATAAGCGTTGAGCTCGCCGTTGGACTTTTCGATTTCGTCCAAATACTTTTTTGTGAGTTCCTGACACGATATCTCCTTTGAGGTGAGCATATCATGGATTTTTTTAATCTGCGACATACGTACCTCCTTACGCGTGGTTGCGGACGAGGAAATGGTCCTCAGCCTGCTCGGGCGCGTTCTTGAGAATCTCCTCGCTCGGGAGCGACTCGACTACAACATCCTCACGGAAAACATTGGAGAGATTGTTGATGTTGTCGAACTCCTCGCCTGAGTCGGGAGCGTTGTTTATCGCGTCGGCGAATCCGACGATTTCCTGCATCTGCTTTGTGAGATCGTCGAGATCCTCCTCAGCTACAAAAAGCTTTGAAAGTATAGCGATGTTTTCTATATCTTCTCTGGTAACCATAGTTATCAATCCTTTATATTAGCGTAATTTTACGTGAACCTCGCGGAGCTGCTGCTCACTTACTTCTCCCGGTGAGCCTAAGAGTAAGTCCTGAGCGTTAGAGTTCATCGGGAACGGAATAACCTCGCGGATATTCTCCTCTTCGGTAAGGAGCATGAGCATACGGTCAACGCCCGGAGCCATGCCCGCGTGAGGCGGAGCGCCGTACTGGAACGCGGTGTAGAGTGACTTGAATTTGTCCTTGAGCTCCTGCTCTGTGTAGCCCGCAATCTCAAAAGCCTTAATCATAATGTCGAGGTCGTGGTTACGGACAGCGCCTGAGCTGAGCTCTACGCCGTTGCATACGATATCGTACTGGTAGGCGAGAATCTCTGTCGGCTCTTTGTTGAGCAGAGCGTCCATACCGCCCTGAGGCATTGAGAACGGGTTGTGGGTGAAAATTGTCTTGCCGTCCTCGTCAATCTCGTACATCGGGAAATCGACGATAAAACAGAGCTCAAAGCGGCTTGTGTCTATGAGATTAAGTCTTGTCGCTACTTCTGTACGAATCTGTCCCGCGAGCTTGGGAGCTATAGCGTAGCTGTCGGCAATAAAGTAGATTACGTCGCCTGCCTTTGAACCGTTGCGCTCAATGAGCTCTTCCCTGTCACCCGGCTTTAAGAACTTATCGATAGGACCGTCGAAGGTGAGGTCCTCGTTAACCTTTACATAGCCTAAGCCCTTCATACCGATGGAGAGCGCGAATTCTTCCATACGCTTGAACCACTTTTTAGACTGAGCGGCAGCGTTCGGAACGTTGATTGAACGCACGCACTTCTTTCTGAACGGAGCAAAATCGGTCTCAACGAACATATCGCTGATTTCCTTGATTTCGAGCGGGTTCCTGAGGTCGGGCTTGTCTGTGCCGTATTTGAGCATAGCCTCCTCAAACGGAATACGTTTGAAAGGCGCGGGGCTTACCTCTTTATTTGTGAACTTCTTGAATGTATCGTAAAGAACTTCCTCGGCAACCTTGAAAACGTCCTCCTGTGTGGCGAACGCCATCTCGTAGTCGAGCTGATAGAACTCGCCCGGGCTGCGGTCGGCTCTTGCGTCCTCATCACGAAAGCAGGGAGCCATCTGGAAGTATTTGTCAAATCCCGATACCATCAAAAGCTGCTTGAAAATCTGGGGAGCCTGAGGCAGAGCGTAGAACTTGCCTTTGTGCTTACGGCTGGGAACAAGATAGTCACGCGCGCCCTCGGGTGATGAATTAGAAAGGATAGGCGTGTTAATCTCGACAAATCCGAGCTCGTTCATCTTATTTCGCATAAAGCTTACTACCTGTGAGCGCAGGAGAATATTGTTGTGAACCTTGGGATTACGAAGGTCGAGGAAACGGTAACGAAGTCTTACGTCTTCGTTGGTATTCTTTGAAGTCGCAACCTCAAAGGGCAGCTCGTTTTTGCACTTGCCGAGAACCTTGATATCCTCGGTGTGAACCTCAACATAACCTGTAGCGATTTTGGGATTGATTGTGTCCTCGTCACGCTTTACGACCTTGCCGCCGAGAGTAACGGTACACTCACGGTTGATGTTCTTCAGAAGTTCGTCGTCATGTACTACAACCTGGAGCACGCCGTACTCGTCGCGAATATCGAGGAACATTACGCCGCCGTGGTCGCGGATGTTCTCAACCCAACCCGCAACGCGGACCTCCTGTCCGATGTTTTCTTCTCTTAATTCACCGCATGATACCGTGCGGTACTCGTTCTTAAAAATCATATATATTATCCTTTCAACTTTTTATCTTTTCCTCATCATACAATGTAGTTCCTTACCGGAAAATATATCCCTCTTACCTGTATTTCATAACAAACATTTTTGTTTTAATGTAAAAAACACATATTTCCACACTATTAATTGATAGTATAACACATTTCGCTTATTCAATCAAGATTTTTCTGTAATTAATTTGATTTGAAAATAAAGTTATGATAAAATGATAATATAGCAATTTTAATTCTTTAGGAGAACAATAATATGTTAAACATAGGATGTCATCTGT
>JAILPC010000021.1 GCA_024690465.1 Ruminococcus sp. | reverse complement strand
CCAGATGATGATCAACAGTTGAATTAACGGTAACAAATTCAATTATTCCGATTGTAACGCTGAATACAATAAAGATAACAGCAATATATATTCTCTTCATTTTTTGTCCTTTTTTATTATTGTGTATTTCCCGCTGCAGTCTATTGTCATGATAAAAACATCTTTAAGCGCTGTTTTTTCTCTTTTCAGTATTTTGTTTAAGTGTTTGATGTTTGTCCGCGACAGTCTGATTGAGTTGTTGAGGAACTGTCCGTCATTGATTACAACCGCTTCTATACCTGTGTCATCTATGGTTATGTTTAAATTTTCGGCGGATGGATTGCGTTTATCAGGCTTCTGCAGCACACTCAGCTTCCCGTTAGTTTCGGCTATGCAGTATTCAACATCACCTAGCGAAAATATTCCCTGCTGCCTGAGTTGTACGCATAAATCCTCGGTAGTAATTCTCAACCGTTTCATTTCGTTCTGATGAAGCTTCCCGTCCTCAATAATCATCACGGGGCTGCCGCAGATTACCTTTCGAAATCTCGGAATTTTCATCATCAGTACGCTCACTATTATTTCAAGCGCTACAAGTATAAGCATAGGAACCAATCCCGAGAGCAGGGGACGGGAGTTGTCCTCCATAGGTATAGACGCTATGTCGGCAATTATCAGCGTAACAACGAGCTCCGACGGCTGAAGCTCGCTGAGCTGTCTTTTGCCCATTATCCTTACCGCAAAAATGATAAGCATATAAAGAATTATTGTTCTTATTATTGTTATAAACATCTTATCACCGATATAATTATTAGCTTATTGCTTTGAATAATACATTTTTCAGCAGTCTAAAATAAAATCGGTGATACTATGTATAATACTATAAAAGAAAATATAAAAGCGCTTTATAATATTACTTCGTCCTCAGCCGATTTTACTGTCAGAGAGCTTAATCTTTCAAATGGAGAACTCAGTGCGGTATTTACAACCGAGGGTATGTGTGATAAAAAGAGCCTTGCGATTTCGGTTATTAATCCTATGCTTGGTTCAAATCCCGATAAACGCAAAGGCGATGAGCTGTTCAATTATATAGTTGATAATGTCCTGTCAGCCAGTGAAGTCATAAGAATAAACACTTTTGATGAAGTAATAAAGTATTCAATGTCGGGATTTGCGGTGCTGACGATTGACGGGTGCGCTCAGATGCTCGCTATAGGTGTTCAAGGCTTTTCCTACAGAAGCGTATCGGAGCCCGAGAGCGAGCTTGTACAGCGCGGCAGCCGAGAAGGATTCACGGAAGCGGCAAGGGTAAATATGACGCTTATCAGGCGGCGAATAAAAAATCCCAATCTTGTATTTGAAACTCATACTCTCGGAAAAGTATCAAATACCGAAGTTTGTATGGTGTATATCAATAATAAAGCGACGACATCCTCGGTTGAGGAGGTGCGAAAAAGACTTAATGCATGTGATATAAAGACTCTGCTAGGCAGCGGATACCTTGTGCCGTATTTGGAGGACAGCGGAAAAAACGAAGTGTTTACAGGCGTCGGAATAACCGAGCGTCCCGACACTCTCTGCGGTAAACTTATGGAGGGCAGAATAGGAATTATTGTTGACGGTACACCGTCAGTTCTTATTGTTCCTCACCTTTTTGTCGAAAACTTTCAATCGGTTGATGATTATTCAAACAGACCGTATTTCGCTGCAATCATCAGGATATTTAAGTTCATCTCATATTTTGTAGCTGTTTTGTTTCCCGGGATTTATATTGCGCTTGTCAATTTTCATCCCGACTATTTCCCGAAAGTATTATATTCCAACATTAAAGAAAGCATAGACCATACGCCGCTGCCTCTTATGCTGGAGGTTCTTGTTATTGTATTTATATATGAAGTAATGCGCGAGTCGGGACTGAGATTGCCAAAGGTTCTCGGTCATGCCGTCAGCATTGTCGGAGCTCTTGTCATCGGTGAATGTGCGATTAACGCGGGAATAATCGGAGCGCCGACGCTGATGTCGGTAGCGATTGCCGCTATATGCAGTTATGTTGTTCCCGACCTGTATCCGCAGATAACCGTTCTGCGTTTGTCGTTCATATTTTCGGGCGGTATTCTCGGTATATTCGGAATTGCGGCATTGTCTGTCATTGTGCTTGTGTATATGTGTTCCAAATCAACTCTCGGAGTTGTGTTTATGACGCCGCTTGCGCCTTTCTCAAAGCGGAATATGCGTGATGTATTTGTTCGCCTCGGTTGGAAAAAGCTTTCCGAATATGACATTAACGTTCAAAGTCTTAAGGGAGGAAGCTTATATGAAAAATAATAAGATAACTTTTTCTCAGTTTGTGTTTTCGTGCTTTTTGGCAACGCTTTCGGTCTTGCTGTTTATTGACTACAATCCATCACTTTTGTTTTTTGGGTTGATTGTACTTGCTTTGCTGATTGATACCGCTGTTGTGTTTTTTTATAACGGGAATTCAGTAATACTGAAAACGGCTTCTTTTTTATTTTTATCCTTTATGTCCGTTATAATATGTATCGAGTTTTGCAGGTATATGTATTACGACCTCGGATACGGTCCTTTCTGGGTGCTCGTCATCATTGTATTCGGTTTTACGTTCTTCAGCACGGTCAAAGGGCTGGAGGCTCTGTCTCGAGCGTCTGTAATCATAACATTCTTTATCGTTTTCTCGTTAATCTTTATTTCGGTTTCATCTTTCGGAAATATAAAGTTCACAATAAAGCTGAATGAGATAAAAAGCATAATTGTTCCTTTGATACTATTATTCCCGTCAGCGATATATATTTTGAATAACGATAATATAATCAAAGAGAAGAAGTTTTCGTTCAATGTATATACTTTATCATTATTTGCTATATTGATTTACTATCATATGCTCCCGAAAGACAGGATATCGGTTGGAATTTTCAAGGGCGCTGACGGACTTTTGCTCGCGGTTCTGACGGTATCTGTAATCTACTTTATCTCAAGCAGCGCTGTAGCGTGTTTTAAGCATTTCGGACACAGATATATCAGTAATGCTCTTTATTTGTCAGCTATAGCGGTTGTATCAATATCGTCTTTTTATCTGTTTTCTTAAAAAGCAATGCAAATTATGAATAAAAATACAAAAATTTCTTAAATTCCCTTTTCAAAACAGCAATTATGTAGTATAATATACTCTGTATATATGGGGGAGTGTTTCCTCTTATAAAAAGGTGGGGTAAATTATGGCTACCGAATACTCAGTATCAATTAAAAAAATTATCGACGAACTCTCGCTTGAACCGATTTATATGCCGTCTGACGCGGATAAACTGTTCATTAAGAACAGCAGCGTAAGTCGCCCCGGACTTCAGCTTTCGGGATATTTTGACTTCTTTGATAATACGCGTACTTTGATTTTCGGACATTCCGAGCTATCGTTTTTAGCGCGTTTCGGCACCGAACAGCAGTTCCATGTGTATAATTCACTTTTTGAATTCGGGCCTCCTGCTGTAATTATTGCAAGGAGCTATGAGGTTCCCGACCCGATGCTCCGCGCGGCTGAAAAGCACAAGATTCCGATTCTCGTATCCGATGATATTACATCGGCTGTTGTAGCCAGCCTTGTTACTTGCCTTAATTCTGAGCTTGCTCCGCGTATTACAAGACACGGCGTACTGGTTGAGGTGTACGGCGAGGGTTGTCTTATCATAGGCGACAGCGGAGTCGGTAAAAGTGAAACCGCAATTGAGCTAATCAAGCGCGGACACCGCCTTATCGCTGATGACGCCGTAGAGATTCGCAAAATCAATTCCCGCACATTAATCGGTCAGTCTCCCCAGAATATACGTCATTTTGTTGAACTCAGAGGCGTAGGAATAATTAACGCCCGAAACCTTTTCGGTATGGGAGCAATCAAGCTTACCGAGAAGATTGATATGGTTATTAATCTGGAAATCTGGGAGAAGTCTAAAGCTTATGACCGTATGGGACTGGAGAACGAATATCTCGAAATCCTGGGAATCGACATTCCGATTATGACTATTCCCGTTAAACCAGGTCGTAACCTGTCAAACATCATTGAGGTTGCCGCTATGAACAACCGTCAGAAGAAAATGGGCTATAACGCCGCTCAGGATCTGCTCACCAGTCTGGGAATGGAGATTGACGACGATATGATTGAAAAACGAGTAATCAACAATTGGGAATAAATTAATAGAATAAGGATATATTTATGGATAAATATCAGAAACTTTTTGAACACTGTAAAGAGCTCTGCATAAAAGTGAAATATAATGTTCCGATGAGCTCTCTCACAACATTTAAAATTGGCGGCAATGCCAGAATTTATGCTGAGGCTGAGAATTCCTCACACGTCAGCAGTCTTGTCAAAACCTGTCGGGATAACGACATAAAATACATAGTTATCGGAAAAGGCAGCAATATTATAGCCAACGACAACGGTCTCGATATGCTTGTAATAAGACTTACGGGCGACCTTGCCAAAGTGACAAGGCTTGACGATTCCACTTTACATTGCGGAGCAGGTCTATCTCTTGCGGGTTTGTGTCGTGAGGTTGAGAACAACAGCCTTTCCGGACTTGAGTTCGCATGGGGAATTCCGGGTTCTGTAGGCGGAGCTGTGTATATGAACGCCGGTGCGTACGGCGGCGAAATCAAGGACACGGTATATTCCGTTACTCATATCGATAAAGACGGAAAAATAGGTACGATAAAGTCGAACAACCTGGATTTCGGCTATCGCCATAGCGTATATAAAGAGAACGGCTTTACTATTATCGGAGCTACATTTAAGCTCAAGCTCGACAACAGAACGGAAATCCGCAACCGTATGGATGACTATATGTCCCGCAGGAAAGACAAACAGCCGCTTGAATTTCCGTCAGCGGGCTCGGTTTTCCGCAGACCTGAGGGCAATTACGCCGGCGCGCTGATTGAAAAATGCGGCTTAAAGGGCAAAACCATAGGCGGAGCCCAGGTTTCACCCAAACACGCGGGTTTTATCGTTAATATCGGCGGCGCAACTGCCGAGGATGTTAAAAACCTTATTAAACTGATACAGACTACCGTTAAAGAAAAAACAGGTTATGACCTGCGGCGTGAGGTTATTTTCTTGGATTAAAAGGAGTTATAATGGAATTTGTTGTAATTACAGGTCTATCAGGTGCAGGAAAAACTTCAGCGCTCCGCGCTCTGGAGGATATCGGCTTTTATTGCGTCGATAATCTGCCCAGCAAACTTCTTAATACTTTTTATAACTTATGCGAAACTTCTACCGACGACTCTATGAAGCGTATTGCGGTAGTTATTGACTCGCGCGGAGGGCAAAAGCTCAATGACTTTTATTCCGATTTGACAGGCTTCAAAGAGCAGAGAAAGCCTTTTACGCTGATTTTTCTTGACGCGGGAGAGGATATACTTGTTCGGAGATTCAAGGAAACACGCCGCAGACACCCTTTGGCTGACCTTGTTCCCGACAATTCCGTCGAAAGCGCTATTTCGCTTGAAAGGTCATATCTTGAGCCTTTCAAAAGGATAGCAGACTATATTATCAATACCACAAATGTTACAACCAAGATGCTCAAAGAGAGAATCACTCAGATTTTTCTCGACTCTGATGAGAAGAGTATAATTTTGACGTTTGTATCTTTTGGCTTCAAGCATGGAGCGCCGAACGACTGTGATTCATTAATTGACGTGCGCTGTCTTCCAAACCCGTATTACATACCCGAACTAAAGGAAAAGACAGGCAACGACAGCGATGTCCGCAATTACATATTTAATTCTGATGAAACTAAAGATTTTCTGGACAAGCTGTTGAGCTTTTTTGACTGCGCCGTACCGCTTTATATCAAAGAAGGCAAAGCTGAGCTTGTTGTAGGCATTGGATGTACAGGCGGGAAACACCGTTCGGTTGCTATTTCCGAGCATTTAAGAAAGCATTTTATCAACAAAGGATATAAATCCTCTGTTTATCACAGAGATATCAATAAGTAACTATGTCATTTTCATCAGACGCAAAACTTGAATTATCAAAACTTATGTTAACAGACAATGCGCAAAAGTATGCCGAGCTTTATGGTATGCTTCTGTTTGCAAGCCGTTTTTCGTCTCGTGAAATTGTATTTAAAACCGAGAACCGCTATACCGCCGATGTGTTCGAGCGTTTGTTATCTGAGCTGTTTAATCCGATTATCGAAAAGCAGTCGGATTTGAAGCCTAACGCCGCGGGACTCTACAAAATACTTTTGCCGCTGCCCGACGAGTGCAGGGCGGTTTATGAGTACTTCGGTCACACTCAGTTTGATATCAATCTCAAGATTAACCGAGCGAATCTTTACAGTGAAGAGCTGTATATTCCGTTTTTGCGCGGAGTGTTTATGAGCTGCGGTTCTGTAACCGACCCGCAGAAAGGATACCACCTTGAGCTTATGGTGCGGCATAAGACGCTTGCGGATAACCTTATGCACTTTATCGGTGAGGTTGAGGCTTTTTCCGTGAATCCGAAGGTTACACCGAGAAAAGGAAGCTATCTTGTTTATATCAAGGGCAGCAATAATATCTGCGGTTTTCTTGGATATCTCGGTGCGGGAAATGCGGTTATGAGAATGATCGAAACATCAGCGTATAAGTATTTGAAAAACGATTTGAACCGCAGGCAGAATTCAGAGATCGCAAATATCCGAAAGCTCGCGGACGCTTCGGCAAAACAGATAAGAGCTATTAAACG
>JAILPC010000018.1 GCA_024690465.1 Ruminococcus sp. | reverse complement strand
AAAAGTTTCATCCGAAAGCACGTGCTCAATCCTGCACGCGTCCGCAAGGGCTACATCGGGGTTTACTCCGAGGTCTTCAAGCCATTGAGAGATAAAAACGTGGCGCTCATAAATCTTTTCGGCTATGGTTTTGCCGCTTTTTGTAAGCGAAATATATCCGTCGCTGTCCATATTGATATATTCGCTTTCCCTGAGCTTTTTCATAGCTACGCTTACGCTCGGCTTGCTCAGGTTCATATGCTTTACGACGTCAATTGAGCGGACTTTCTCTCTCGATTCACTGAGAATAAGTATACACTCCAGATAATCTTCGGCACTTTCTTTTATCTTTGCTCTCATCAGTAATCACCTTCGGTTAGTCTTATTAAACTTAATATATCACACTTTTCGATAAAATACAATTATTGCTTGATAATTTTTGCAAAATAATATATATTAGGATTTAAGGATTTGAGGATTAATTATCGAATCAGAAAGGATTTTTTAAAATGAGCAATCCCATTGTAACATTCAAGACAAACGCGGGCACAATAAAAGCGGAGCTTTATCCCGAAATCGCGCCAAACACCGTAAATAATTTTATCAGCCTTATCAAAAACGGCTATTATGACGGACTGACCTTCCACCGTGTAATCTACGGATTTATGATTCAGGGCGGTTGCCCCGACGGCACGGGTATGGGCGGTCCTGGCTATCACATCAAGGGCGAGTTCTTAGCGAACGGTTTCAAAAACGACCTCAGACACACCGAGGGTGTGCTCTCTATGGCTCGTTCTATGATGCCCGACAGCGCGGGTTCACAGTTCTTTATCATGCACAAAAACTCCCCGCATCTCGACGGTCAGTACGCCGCTTTCGGCAAGGTTATTGAGGGCATGGATGTTGTCAACGCTATCGCCGAGTGCGATACGGATTTCGCCGACAAGCCTCTTGACGAGCAGGTTATGGAGAGCGTTACCGTTGAAACCTTCGGCGTCGACTATCCCGAGTCCGAGAAGGCATAGGAGGTAAGGTATGAAAGTATTACTCACAGGCGGAGCGGGATATATAGGTTCTCACACCTGCGTTGAACTCATCAGCGCGGGGCACACTCCTGTAATCGCCGACAATTTTGATAACAGCTGTCCCGAAGCTGTCAGCCGAATTGAGGAGATAACAGGCGTAAAGGTTCCTGTCTACGAGATTGACGTCGCTGACAAGAACGCCGTTGACAAGATGTTTTCCGAAAACGACTTTGATGCCGTTATTCACTTCGCGGGACACAAGGCGGTGGGAGAGAGCTGCGCTGTCCCCGTGCGCTATTACCGCAACAATATCGACACCACATTAACCCTGCTTGAGGTTATGCCAAAATACGGTGTTAACAACTTTGTGTTCAGTTCGTCCGCCACGGTTTACGGCGTGCCCGAAACCGTTCCGCTCGTTGAGGGTATGCCCACAGGCTGCACAAATCCCTACGGCTGGACAAAGCTGATGAATGAACAGATTCTGACTGACGCCTCTTCTGCCGATAAGAATCTTTCCGTCGTTCTGCTCAGATATTTTAACCCGATAGGCGCTCACGAGAGCGGACGAATCGGCGAGGACCCGAACGGAATCCCCAACAACCTTATGCCGTATATCACTCAGGTTGCCGCGGGCAAGCTTGAGCGTCTCGGTGTTTTCGGCGACGATTATCCGACTCACGACGGCACGGGTGTGCGTGACTATATCCACGTTGTTGATTTGGCAAAGGCTCACGTCAAGGCGATTGACTACGCCGCCGCTCACAAGGGTACCGAAATATTTAATATCGGTACGGGCAAGGGCTACAGCGTGCTCGATATCGTAAAAACTTTTATGAGGGTAAACAACCTCGATATTCCGTACGACATCAAGCCTCGCCGCGCGGGTGATATTGCCGAGTGTTTCTCAAACCCCGAAAAGGCTAACAGGGTGCTCGGATGGAAAGCCGAGAAGAACCTCGACGATATGTGCCGCGACAGCTGGAACTGGCAGAGCCATAACAAAAACGGGTATAAATAGCTCCGTTATTATTCAAAAATTACCGCAAATATTACAACAGGTTATTTTTCTTTTAAAGCAAAATTACAATGTTGTTACGAACTAAAATAATGTTGTAAAAACGCTTGACTTTATTCTCCTTCCGAATTATAATCAAAGCACTTCGGTGAGTTTGGATGACTCACCGCGAATTTGGATGAAGTGTGTGAAAAACGGAGGAAAAAATATGTTGAAGAAACATATTAAGGCGGTGAGCCTTTTGCTCGCCGTGTGTCTTATTGCGGTTATGTTTATGATAGTTGTTCTTCTGGGCAACCCTGTCGAGGGCGCGGGAACAGTATCCGAGATTATGCTGCTGATTTTTGTGGCAATCGCTTGTGTGCCAGTGTTCCTCGTACACGAAAAACACAACTGAGTTTAAGCTGTCGCTTTTGCGGCAGCTTATTTTTGTGTTGAAAACAGTTATATTCTGTTGTATAATACTCTTATCTGATTTAAAGGTTATGATTTGATGAAAAATGTATTGAAGATTTGCCTTTCGGCGTTAACGGTAATGCTGATATTATCGCTTTCAATTATATATTGCTTCGCCAAGGGCGTTCTCGCGCTCGACGGTATCAGCGTCGGCTATAACGACACCGTGACTTACACCCTGTACCTTGCCGACTGTGAAAAGCCCGTTACCGATATGGCGGCTTATCTGTTTTATGACAGCGAATATCTCGAGCTTGACAGGGATTCGGTCGATTTTCACGACCTTGTCGGTGTTAACCGCAATGTAAACATTGACGGATACATTCCGTTCAACTTCAGCGCGGTAAGCTCGCCCGTTGACTTTTCGGAAAGAACGCCTGTAATCTCCGCCGATTTCAAGGTTATAAAAGAGGGCGCGAGTTCTATACAGTATTTTGTCAGCGAGCTTGACTGCGGCTCCTCAACCGACAGCTCAGTCGTTAAAGAATTCACTTTTACCTGTGACTATGTCGACCACACCGTCGACGGCGACGAAATCACCGAAGACGCTGTTCCCGTAATTCTTGATAATCAGGAAAAAATCGACGAATATCAGGGCGGCTTTATTAACTACGCCGACGGCAAGGGCGAACAGGAAAAGTCGGGCGGCAATCACATCGCCGTAAAAGGCAACGAAATCATAGACTTTACAAAGGATTCGGATAACAACACGACAATTTTTATAACCGCGGCGGTTAT
>JAILPC010000001.1 GCA_024690465.1 Ruminococcus sp. | reverse complement strand
GTTGAGCACGCTCCCTATAAGTTCGATTATATGGACGTTAGCCCGAGAATGGTTGTGTCCGCGGCTACATCTATGATTCCGTTCCTCGAGAATGATGACGCGAACCGTGCTCTGATGGGTTCGAACATGCAGCGTCAGGCTGTTCCGCTTATGGTTACCGAGTCGCCTATCGTAGGTACCGGAATGGAATTCCGCGCGGGTACCGACTCAGGCGTATGTATTCTCGCTGAGGGTGACGGTACAGTCGCCAGCGTAGACGCCGAAAAGGTACGCGTTATGTACGACGACGGCGAAGTTAAGGATTACGAGGTAATCAAGTTCCTCAGAAGCAACCAGGGCACATGTATCAACCAGATTCCCGTTGTTGAGAGAGGCGAGAGAGTTACAAAGGGCTCAGTCCTTGTTGACGGTCCCGCTACATGCAACGGTGAAATCGCGCTCGGTAAAAACGCTCTCATCGGCTTTATGACCTGGGAAGGTTATAACTACGAGGACGCGGTTCTCATCAGCGAAAAGATTGTAAGAGAAGATGTTTACACATCTATCCATATTAACGAATATGACATCGAGGCGCGCGACACCAAGCTCGGCCCCGAGGAAATCACACGCGACATTCCCAATGTCGGCGACGATATGCTCAAAGACCTTGACGAGAACGGTATTATCCACATCGGCGCCGAGGTAAGAGCGGGCGACATCCTCGTCGGTAAGGTTACACCCAAGGGTGAGACCGAGCTCACAGCCGAGGAAAGACTGCTCAGAGCTATCTTCGGCGAAAAGGCAAGAGAAGTCCGCGATACCTCGCTCAGAGTTCCTCACGGAGAGAGCGGTATTGTAGTAGACGTTAAGGTGTTTACACGCGAGGACAGCCGCAACGAGCTGCAGCCCGGTGTCAACAAGGTAGTACGCTGCTACCTCGCTCAGAAGCGTAAAATCAGCGTCGGCGATAAGATGGCGGGTCGTCACGGCAACAAGGGTGTTGTATCCCGTATTCTGCCTGTTGAGGATATGCCTTTCCTCCCCGACGGTACTCCGCTCGATATCGTACTCAACCCCCTCGGCGTACCTTCCCGTATGAACATCGGTCAGGTGCTTGAGGTTCACCTCGGTTATGCCGCGAAGGCTCTCGGCTGGAAGATACAGACACCTGTATTCGACGGCGCTCATGAGGCTGATATCTTCGAAGCGTTTGATATGATGATGAAGAAGGAAGATTATCCGCCCAGAGAGGAAGTTACGGGTATCGACTTCGGCGAATGCGTGCGTCAGCACGGTATCTCGATGGAGGGCAAAACTCTCCTCAAGGACGGTCGTACGGGCGAATACTTTGACAACCCCGTAACCGTCGGTTATATGTACTATCTCAAGCTGCATCACCTCGTTGACGACAAGATTCACGCCCGTTCAACAGGTCCGTACTCTCTCGTTACACAGCAGCCGCTCGGCGGTAAAGCCCAGTTCGGCGGACAGCGTTTCGGTGAGATGGAAGTATGGGCTCTGGAAGCTTACGGCGCGGCTTATACACTTATGGAAATCCTCACGGTTAAGTCCGACGACGTTGTAGGACGTGTTAAGACATACGAGGCGATTGTTAAAGGCCAGAACATCCCCGCTCCGGGTATTCCCGAGTCGTTCAAGGTTCTTATCAAGGAGCTTCAGTCACTCTCACTCGACGTTCGTGTACTTAACTACGACGGCGAGGAAATCGACCTCAAACAGCACTTTGAGGAGGACGATGACCTGCCTGTTGATAACTCTGAGTTTGAGGAAAAGAGCGTTATGACATCAACCTCGATGGAAGGCTTTAACCTCGACGATGATGACGACAGCGAAGACAATATGTTTGACGACCAGTCATTAGTTGACGATGAAGAGGACGACGATATCCTCGACTTCGACAGCGAAGAATATTAATAAGGAGGAGCAGAATTATGGAAAATAATGTTTTTGATTCAATAAAAATAAATCTTGCTTCTCCCGAGCAGATTTTATCATGGTCTTACGGAGAGGTAACGAAACCCGAGACCATCAACTACAGAACCTTAAAGCCCGAAAAAGAGGGACTTTTCTGTGAGCGTATCTTCGGACCTACAAAGGACTGGGAGTGCCACTGCGGAAAGTACAAGAGAATCAGATATAAGGGCAAGATATGCGACCGCTGCGGCGTTGAGGTTACACGCGCTAAGGTAAGACGCGAGCGTATGGGACATATTCACCTTGCCGCTCCCGTATCGCACATCTGGTATTTCAAGGGCACACCCTCAAGAATCGCTCTTATCCTCGATATGTCACCCCGTGAGCTCGAGAGAGTTCTCTACTTCCAGAGCTATATCGTAACAGACCCCGGCGACTGCCGCGAGCTCGAGAGACTTCAGTGTCTCAACGAGACAGAGTATATGGATATGCGCGAGAAGTACGAGGATGACTTCAAGGCGGGCATGGGCGCCGAGACAATCCTTGAACTCTTAAAGGAAATCAACCTCGACGAGCAGGCCGCTATAGTAAGAGAAGAGCTCGAGACCGCTACAGGTCAGAAGCAGGGCAGACTCATCAAAAAGCTCGACGTAATCGAGAGCTTCCGTTCCTCGGGCAACCGTCCCGAGTGGATGATTCTTACTGAGGTTCCCGTAATTCCCCCCGATATCCGTCCTATGGTACAGCTCGACGGCGGACGTTTCGCGACATCCGACCTCAACGACCTCTACAGACGTGTTATCAACCGCAACAACCGTCTCGCAAAGCTCATCGAGCTCAGCGCTCCCGACATCATCATCCGCAACGAGAAGCGTATGCTTCAGGAAGCTGTTGACGCGCTGATTGATAACGGCAGACGCGGCAGACCTGTTACAGGTCCAAACGGCAGAGCGCTCAAGTCGCTCTCCGATATGCTCAAGGGTAAGCAGGGACGTTTCCGTCAGAACCTTCTCGGTAAGCGTGTTGACTATTCGGGACGTTCGGTTATCGTTGTAGGACCTGAGCTCAAAATGTATCAGTGCGGTCTCCCCAAGGAGATGGCGCTTGAGCTGTTCAAGCCTTTCGTTATGAAGCGTCTTGTTGAAACAGGCGTTGTTATAAATATCAAAGCAGCCCGTAAGGCTGTAGAGCGCGCTAAGCCTGAGGTATGGGACGCTCTCGAGGTTGTAATCAAGGGACATCCCGTACTCCTTAACCGCGCGCCCACACTTCACCGTCTCGGTATCCAGGCGTTTGAGCCTGTGCTCGTAGAGGGCAGAGCTATCAAGCTCCATCCGCTCTCATGTACAGCGTACAACGCTGACTTCGACGGCGACCAGATGGCGGTTCACGTACCGCTTTCGGCTGAGGCTCAGGCTGAGGCGAGGTTCCTTATGCTCGCGGCGGGCAACCTCCTCAAGCCGTCCGACGGACAGCCCGTAACCGTTCCTACACAGGATATGATTCTCGGCTCCTATTACCTTACACTCGACAAGGACGGAGAACCGGGCGAGGGTAAGATATTCCGTGATGTTGACGAGGCTATGATGGCGTACCAGACAGGTGTTATCAAGCTTCATTCCAAGATTAAAGTCCGCCGAACAATGGTTATCGACGGCGAAGAGCAGAGCGCTCTCGTTGATACCACAATCGGAAAGGTTATATTCAACAATCCCATTCCTCAGGACCTCGGTCTTGTTGACCGTTCAATTCCCGAGAACAAGTTCAAATTTGAGGTTGACTTCTTAGTCGGCAAAGGCGGACTCAAGAAGATTATCGACGCTTGTATCGAGAAGCACGGCGTACAGGTTAGCTCGGTTGTTCTTGATAACATCAAGGCTCAGGGCTACAAGTACTCCACAATCGGCGCTATCACCGTTGCAGTATGCGACGCGACTATTCCGCCCGCGAAGGGTGAGATTATCGCTGACGCCGAGGCAAAGGTAGACGCTATCACCGAGGAATACAACATGGGTCTCCGTTCCGACGACGAGCGTTACACAGACGTTCTGAAAGTCTGGGAGAAGGCGACTAACGACGTTACCGCCAAGCTCCAGGAAGGTCTTGACCGCTACAATCCGATTTACATGATGGCAGACTCGGGCGCCCGAGGCAGTATGAGCCAGATTCGTCAGCTCGCGGGTATGCGCGGACTTATCGCTAATACATCGGGTAAAACAATCGAAATTCCTATCCGAGCCAACTATCGTGAAGGTCTTAACATTCTCGAGTACTTTATCTCATCCCGCGGCGCCCGTAAAGGTCTTGCCGATACAGCGCTCCGTACAGCCGACTCGGGTTATCTTACCCGTCGTCTGGTTGACGTTTCTCAGGAAGTTATCATCCACGAGGATGACTGCGGAACTAAGGAAGGTCTCGAGGTATTCGATATCGTCTCCGAGGGCAACGTTATCGAGAAGCTCCACGAGCGTCTCGTAGGCAGATACCTCATCGACGATTTCTGCGACGAAAACGGCAATGTGCTTGTTTCCAAGGATGTTATGATGGGCAACAAGGAAGCCGATATCATCGTGGAAAGCGGAGCCAAGAGCGTCAAGATTCGTTCCGTACTCGGCTGTTGCGCCAAGCACGGCGTATGCCGCAAGTGCTACGGCTCCAACCTCGCTAACCGTCATCCCGTTACAGTCGGTGAAGCGGTTGGCATTATCGCGGCTCAGTCAATCGGTGAGCCCGGTACACAGCTTACAATGAGAACATTCCATACAGGCGGTGTTGCTTCGGCAGAAGATATCACACAGGGTCTTCCCCGTGTTGAGGAACTGTTTGAGGCGCGTAAACCCAAGAGCCTCGCTATCATCAGCGAAATCGACGGTAAAGTACGCTTTGAGGAGAGAAAGAACGCGAACCACGCTATCGTATACAACGAGCAGACAGGCGAGGAAAAGGCTTATCTTATCCCGTTCGGCTTCCGCGTAAGAGTTGCAGAGGGCGACAGCGTTGTCAAGGGTGACAAGATTACGGACGGCGCGGTTAATCCGCACGACGTACTCGCTATCCTCGGCACAAACGCCGTTCAGAACTACCTCATCTCCGAGGTACAGTCCACATACCGTCTCCAGGGTGTTGATATCAACGACAAGCACGTTGAGGTTATCGTACGCCAGATGCTCAAGAAGGTCCGCATTGACGACGCGGGAGATACCGACTTAATCGCAGGTCAGTCCTATGACAAAACACTGGCTCTCGCGGCTAACAAGGAAATCCGCCGCCGTATCGCGGAAGGTGAGGAAGGCCTCAGGGAAGCGAGCTGGACACAGATGCTCCTCGGTATCACCAAGGCTGCTCTCGCTACAGACAGCTTTATGTCAGCGGCTTCGTTCCAGGAGACAACACGTGTTCTCACCGATGCTGCCATCAAGGGCAAGGTAGACCACCTTATGGGACTTAAGGAGAACGTTATTATCGGTAAGCTTATTCCCGCGGGTACGGGTATGCGCCGTTATAACGAGGTTGAACTCGATGTCAATCAGGCAGAACTGAATGAAACACTCGTTTATTCAACCGATGACCAATAAATTTTAATCAGAAAGGCTTCGCTCAGGCGGAGCCTTTTTCAGTAGTCAGTTAAGCGTTAACAAGTTTTTAACGGGATATTAACATACATTTCTCGGGAAAAGTTGTTCAAATTCTGTTGATAACCTTATCGCGTGAATAACTGAGAACTGATAACTGAGAACTGACTACTACTCACCGCCTTTGTGCCTTTGTAACAGATTATAGGGGTGGATTTTGACTATTTTGTCAATAGAATTTTTGTCGCTGTAATGATACAATATATAATGTAAAGATTTAGAATCCTATAAGGGGGATTGTTTTATGTATAAAACATCTTTAAAGAAATTAACGAGCATTGTGCTCGCGGTACTGATGTTGCTCTCAGCGTTCGCGGTAACATCTTATGCCGCAGACACAAATGCGGAGCCGACGGGCAGCAATACAGTTTATTTTTCACCCGGTGAGTCCGCAAACGGCGACCCCGTGTGGTTCGCGTGGACCTGGGGTGTAGGCTCAGGCGAATGGGTGACAGGCAACAGTGATTCCGAAAGCGGCTATATCCGCTTTGACGGTGTTGACAACAATATGTGTATCGTAAGAATGCCCACAGGAAGCACCGCGGGTGACTTTGATTCTCAATGGGACCAGAGTGAGGATATCGCTGTAGGTGATAACCTCTATACATTCGCGGCATGGAGTTCCACTTACGGCGGAAAATGGTCCGTAACACAAGGTCACTATGACGGCAGCGGAACTCCCACACAGGCTACTACCGCCACACAGTATACGGGCGAGATGAGAACAATCCTGTTCACTGATAACCAGGGTTGGGGAACTGTCTATGTTTACGCTTTTGCCAATAATCAGCCCGTAGAAGATTCCTGGCCGGGCAAATTAATGACAGAGACAGGTGATGACGGCTTCAACCATGCTCAGTTTTCCGCTCAGATTCCCGCGACAGCTGAAGGCGTAGTATTCACCAAGAGCTCAAGCGGTCCCCAGACTGTTGACTGCGATATTACGGATCCCGATATAGAGGGCTTCTATACGGACGGCACAACGGATGAAAGCGGACACTTTATCACAATCTCCTGGGGCGGCGAAGTTCCCACAGAGCCCACTGAGCAAACAGAGTATACTCAGCCCACACAGCAGACTCAGCAAACTCAGCCGACACAGGCTACACAGCCCACACAGGCTACATCACCGACAGCTCCTGTTGTTACAGAGCCCGTGAGCATTCCTTCTCCCACAGATCCCGCGGCTGCCGATGAGGATACAAACCTCTATGTTTCGGCTAAGTCCAACATCAATTCCATAGGCTCCAAGGTTAAGGTCAGCGAGGACAGCGTCCAGGTTACTTACACACTCAAGACCGACGAAAAAATTGACGACGGTCAGGTAAGCATTTCCTACGATTCCTCAAAGCTTTCCGTAAGCCCCGTATACAACACAGCTTCAACAATGTTCCCCGTAACAGTTGACGCCGCCTATAACCTGAACGCGGCTGCAGGCGTTATCGTGTTCAACTTCTCGGGAATCAACGGCAAGTATGACTTCACAGGCGACGGCAAGGTTCTCGTAAACCTAGTATTCCAGAAGAAGTCACCGAGCACCGTTGGCACTGCTACAGTATATCTCAACGTCTACGAGCTCTGGTCAAAGGACACCAAGTACGTTACCGACAACCAGATTAAAGAGGGCGTGGATATCACTGTTTCTCAGGAAGTAAAGGGTGTTGCTCCCGAGGTTCCGACAGAGACAACAGCTCCCACGGCGGCTGAGAACAACATTACAATCAACGCGGCTTCCAATATCGCTGCCGATCCTCAGACACAGACAGTTACATCAGCCAACGCGAAGGTTACATTCAACCTCACTGCTCCCGAGCTCATCTCCTACGGCGACGCTACGGTAACATTCGACAGCAGCAAGCTTGCTCTCGAGAGCCGTTTCAATACAATGGAGACAATGTTCTCAACAATCAGCTCCAATGTTTCCTACAGACTCAATGTTTCCGACGGAGTTATGAAGTTCAACTTCACAGGCGTAAGTCAGGATCAGAAGGGTGTTTATGACTTCACATCAGGCGCTCCCGTTATCACTCTTATGTTCACCGTAAGAGCGGGCGCGGAGGGTACAGCCAATGTGAATCTCAACTTTGAGCAGCTTGGTTCAATTGATACAAAATACGTTGAAAACGGCGCTGTATTAAGCACAGCCGCTACAGCAGCTGTTGAGGTTGCGGGCGAAAGCGCGACTCAGTCCAGCACAGACGCTACACAGCCTTCTATCGCTACAGGCGAGACTACGGCTCCCGTTACACAAGCGACAGGCTCAACAGAGCCCACGGGTTCAACACAGCAGACAGGCGCGACTGAGCCCACAGGCTCAACCCAGCAGACAGGTTCGACCGAGCCCACAGGCTCAACTCAGCAGACAGGCTCTACCGAGCCCACAGGTTCAACACAGCAGACAGGCGCGACCGAGCCCACTGGTTCAACTCAGTCTACAGGCTCAACCCAGCAGACACAGCCTACTCAGGCAACACAGCCGACCCAGGCAACACAGGGCTATAAAACATCAATCGTTGTTGATTCTGATAAGAATAAAATCTATGTCGGCAGCAAAACCACAGTTTACGCTTCCGTTACAAACGGCGTCGGTCAGACATCCTTTGCGACAAACAACAGCAAGGTTGCTACTGTAAACGCTGTTACGGGATTAGTAACAGGTAAGTCGGCAGGTACAGCCACAATTACCGCTATGAACAACGGAGCAAAGGCCTACATCAAGATTAAAGTAATCAAGAAGCCCAATCCCATCAAGGTTAAGCCGAAGACTCTCAAAGTTAAGCCAAAAGCCAAGAAGACAACCTTCAAGAGAAGTAAGGTATTCAAGATTACAGGCGCAAAGGGCAAGCTCTCCTTCAAGAAGAAGTCAGGCAGCAAGTACGTTACCATCAACAAGAAGTCAGGTAAGGTTACTGTCAAGAAGGGGCTCAAGGCGGGCAAGAAATACACAGTACGGTTCAATGTAAGAGCCGCCGGCAACAAGACATACAAGGCTAAATCCAAGACCGTAAAGGTTACGATTAAAGTAAAAAAATAAACTGAAATAAATATAGGCTCGGAGCAATCCGAGCCTTTTGTTTTTTGATAGGAAAGTACAACAAACTGTATAAAATTATTATACAAAAAGTAATATTACTTAAGCGTTGATATTACGATATCTCCTATCAAACAAAAAATAATTTATATTGCCCGCTCAGTAGCACGCTGCGCGCGCTTTCTTGTTCCTCGGATATACACTTGTATACTGAGAAAAAGTATGTTAAAATGTTCTAAATGAGCAGATAAATCAGAGCGAGCAGCAGGTGCTCACAGCCTTTTTCGCCCATCAGCAGGATGATAAGTATAAGGATTACGCTTGTTTCCTTGTCCTTAAACAGCGCCTCCAGCCCGCCGTTTATGCCCTGAGGCTTCGGCGGAGGCTCGGGCGGGCGCTCAACGTGATGTTCGGGCGGCTTGTGATGATGCGCGCCGTGTTCCTTTGGAGGTTCAGGTGCGGGGCTTCTGACTGAGCGCCCCTGCATTTGTGTTGCGCGTCTCAGCGCTTCGCGTGTAATCGGGTCAATATCTGCCATATCTATCACCGTTTAGAAAAAATCCAGCAGTCCGCCCTCTTTAAGCGCGGGCAGGAGTTTCATAATTTGGAGCATTTTTTTGGCTGAATCAAGCTTTCGGCACTTTTCCTCGCTGAGAAAAGGTCTCAGAGCTGCCAGCAGCCGTGTGGTGTCGTCCTCTCGGTTAGCCATACTGAGCAGCGGCATCAGCTTTGTGACGGCGCCGAGCGCCTCGCCCGACATCAGTCCGTTTGATTCGGGCGGCGGAGGCGGCGGAGCGGGCTCGTCTGAGCCCAGCCCCAGCATTTTGCCGAGGTTCTGCACCTCTTTGAGAGCCTCGGGGTCCGCCATTATTTCGGCAATTTTGTCCTGAATGTTCTCCATTATTTCATCAGCTTCTTTATAAGCGCCTGAGCGGCAGGGGAGTTGAGGATTTCCTGAGACTTATCGGGATTTGACAACACGGATTTCAGCTTTTGGACCTGTTTATCGTTCAGCCCGCTCAGCATTTTTTCGACCTTAGCCTGGTTTTTCGGGTCGGGCTTTGCGCCGTTTTTATTTATAAAACCTCTAACAAGGTTGTTGAGTTCATTATTATTCAATCGTAACACCTCGGTATATACTATGCGCCAGATTTGTTTTTATGAGGAGATACTATGAAGATTTTACTTTTGTCCGATACGCACGGTAATCTTTCGGGGATGCAGAAGGCTCTCGAAAAATACGGAAAGAATGCCGATTTTGTCGTTCACTGCGGCGACGGAACACGCGGCGAGGCTAAGTGGCTGAAGAAAAACGTCAGCGGCGCAAAGGTTATTTGCGTGCGCGGCAACTGTGATTTTTCGAGTGAGCTCAATGAGATTGAGTTCTTTGACGTTTACTCAAAGCGTATTATGGTAACTCACGGTCACTGTTTCGGCGTAAAATACGGTCTCGAGAATCTCTCCTACAAGGCAGAGGAGAAGGGCGCGGATATCGTGTTCTTCGGTCATACGCACATCTGTACCGACGAAACCCTCGGCGGCATACGTCTGATTAACCCGGGCAGCTGCGGCCGCTGGGAGGCGACCTGCGCCGTGATTGAGATTGACGAGAGGGGCAACGTCCTCGTCAATCACGTCAGGGTAAAATAGGGTGGAAATTTTTTCGAAAATATGTTATAATATACAAGTTAAGTTCCAAGGGGTGATTTGATGAATTTTCAAGGGCTACAACTGAATAAGAGCCTTGAAAACTCACTTAACGCTCTCGACAGGGAGAACCGAATGCCTCATGCGTTCATCATCAGCGGAGGCAGCCAGAAGAGCCGCGGGGAGCTGTGCGACTGTTTGTCGGCATGGGCGGTGTGTTCGTCCGAGGGCGAGAAACCCTGCGGTGAATGTAAGAACTGCAAAAACGCCTTTGAGCGCGTACACAGCGATATATACTATGCCAAGGGCAGCGGCAAAACGCAGATATATAAGGCTGAGGAGCTCAAGGAAATTGTCCGAGACGCTTCAATCAAGCCGAATCAGGCGGACAGAAAGGTCTATGTCTTTGAGGAGTGCGACAAAAGGCTGCCGCAGATTCCGAACCAGGGAATCCTGCTCAAGACAATCGAGGAGCCGCCGCAGGATATCCTGTTTATCCTCACCTGTGAGAACAGCAAAACCCTGCTCGAGACTATCCGCTCACGAGCGGTAACGCTCAATCTTGGCGACGGCAAAAAGACAAGCGAACAAGCGTCAGAGCTCTCTGAGGAAATTCTCGCGAGTATGCTCAAATCATCAGAATTTGAGCTGCTCAAAGCAACATACAAGCTCTCAGACCGCTTTGCTTCGCTCGAGACGCTCGAGTGCGTCGAGTCCATACTCGCCGACGCGCTGTGTATGCAGACGGGCTACGAGCCCAAAGGAGCGGCGGATATAGCCGAGCAGCTTTGCGGAACGCTGACGAAAACGCAGTTTCTGGAGCTTATCGAAATAACACGCTCAGCTCAGCTGAAGGTCAATCAAAACGTTTCGCTCGAGCTTATTTCGACGTGGCTGTGCTCTCAATACAGAAAGACAGTCCGCTAATAAAAAACAGAAAGGTAGAAAGCTATGGCAGAAGTAATCGGAGTACGATTCAAAGAGGTCGGAAAGATTTATTACTTTGACCCAAAGAATAAAAAGTTAAAGACAGGCGATATGGTTATCGTTGAGACCGCCCGCGGTATCGAGTGCGGCAAGGTAGCTCTCGCCAACAAGGATATCCCCGACGAGGAGATTGTGCATCCTCTCAAGCCGCTCATACGCAAAGCTACGGACAACGATTTGTCTCACGTAGCCGAGAACAAAAAGCGCGAGAAAGAGGCGTTCAAAACCTGCGAAAAGAAAATCGCGGAGCACAAGCTCAATATGAACCTCGTGGACGTTGAGTACACGTTCGACAACAACAAGATTTTGTTCTATTTTACCGCCGACGGCAGAGTTGACTTCCGCGCGCTGGTAAAGGACCTCGCGAGCGTGTTCAGAACGAGAATCGAGCTCAGACAAATCGGCGTCCGTGACGAGGCGAAGATGCTCGGCGGACTCGGCGTGTGCGGCAGACCGTTCTGCTGTCACAGCTTTATGGGCGACTTTCAGCCTGTTTCGATTAAAATGGCAAAGGAGCAGGGACTTTCGCTCTCGCCCGTCAAGATTTCGGGCACCTGCGGCCGTCTTATGTGCTGCCTGAAATACGAGCAGGACGCGTACACCGACCTGCTCAAGCGTACGCCTAAGGTCGGCGCGATAGTCAAAACTCCCGACGGCAAAGGTCTTGTCGTTGAGAACAACCTTATCTCGGGTACGCTCAAGGTTAAACTCGACTCGGCACCCGAGGGAGTAGCTCCCGCGACATTTAACGTCAAACAGGTCAAGCTGCTCAAGGACGGATATATCAAGATGGACAAAAAGGAGCTTGACGAGCTCAAGCACCTTGAAGAATAAACACAAAAGGCTTTCTTCGGGAAGCCTTTTTCCTATTTGATAGGAAAGCACAACAAACTGTATAAAATTATTATACATAAAGTAATATTTCTTAAGCATTGATATTACGGTATCTCCTATCAAAAAAATTTATATTGCCCGCTCAGCAGCACGCTGCGCGCGCTTTCTTGTACAAAAACGGCTCCCGAATGGGAGCCGTTCCGTTTTATCCTGTGATAATTACTTTTACGTGAATTATACGCGTAAAATAATCACATAAAGTTGGAGAAATCACCAAGTGTGCTGTAGAGCTGATCAGCGTTGTCATAATGATCGTCAGATAAGTGACCGTCACCTGTGTTAACAACTGTAGAAGCGCAGAGCACGTCAATTTTTGTGAGTTCCTCTACTGTAATTACAGGAGAAGTGTATAATGTTTTCATAATAGTTTCTCCTCCTTAACCGATTGCAATATTTTCGAACGAGGCAAGGATTCCGCCATTAGCGTTACCAAACGCGCTGATGTAATCCGAGTAGTATGTTACACCGTCAACTACAGCATAGAAGCGAGCAACAACCTGATCGCCCTCTGACATACCGTTAACAGCAAGTGTTACATGGTCATTGTCTGTACCTACGCCGTTGTTCGAAGAACCTAAGCAGCTGATAGTCTTTTCGCCGTTGCCGCCGTCCTTTTTAAGTGTGTTGAAGTTAAGAAGATCAATAGCCTTGTTGCCCGCGTACTTAGCTACAACATAACCATAGTCGGTAGCGTCGATTGTATTCGTGAACTTAGTAACGATACGAACGCCGCGTGTATTGATGTCGTTGCCGGTAGCTGACTGAGACTCCTCTGTCTTCTGGAGCTTCTGCTGATAACCTTCGATATTATAAGCGTTAGCTGTCAGCTTATTGGGAGATGTAGCGATTGAATATGTGCTTGTACCCTTCTTAGCATACTTGCCGCTTACAGCGAGGTCGCTAACGTCGCTCGAGAATGTACCTTTGCTGATGAAGTTATTAACTTCGGGATAGCTTTCGTTCTGAGCGTAGCTTGCTACAGCCTTGCCGTTTGTGGACGTGAATGTACCGCCCTTGATTTCGATAGAGGGTGAGCCGCCGGGATAGTTGCAGTTTTCAACTAAGAGAGCGTCGCCTGTATCGCTGGAGCCGTTGTTGTTGTGAACATAAGCTTTAGCAGCGCCTGTGCCGTAGATATAAGGATAACCGCTTACTACAGTCTTACCTGACTTAGCCTGAACGCCTGTCTTACCTTTAACAGTACCGCCCTTGATTGTAAGAGTACCGTTGTTGCAGTGGTAGATACCCATGCCGTCTGTGGACTCTACAGTAGCGCCTGAGTTAACAGTGATATCATAATCATAGTTATAGTTACCGTTTGAGTAGATAGCAAAGCCTGAAGCTGTTACTGTACCGTTAACTACAACGTTAGCAGCATAGTTGCCAGCTTCGTCGCCGTAGATGCCGATGCCGTGAACGCCTTCAACCGCGCCGTTTACTGTAACGCTTGCGCTTGAACCGTTATAATATTCAGCCTCGATAGCCTGCATACCTGTGGACTTGGCAAGACCGCCCTTGTCAACAGTAACTGAGCCGCCGTAAGCCAATACAGCAAGCTGATCGCTTACTACAGTAGTGTCCTTAGCGATAGTAAGTGAGCTGCCGTCAAGAACATTGATAGCGTTAGCGCCTGTGCTCTGGATTGTACCGTTCTTAACTGTTAAATTACCGCCGTTCATTACCTGAAGAAGAGGATAACCCTCAGCTGATAATGTATAACCGTTAAGGTCGAGAGTCGTATCAGTTGTGATACCATAGCATGTACTAGCGGGGAAAGAAGCGTCCTTGAGGAGCTTGATTGTAGCGGGAGCGTTTTCACGAGCATAGTTACGAGCGTCTTTGAAATCGTCAAACGCCTGATCGCCAACTACATATGTTTTTTCAACAGTAGTAGTAAATGTGCCTGTGCCGTCATCCTCAACTGTAACGCCGGGAGAAGCTAAAGCAACAGCGCTGTTATCGTCATATGTACCGCCTGCTACGAAGCCTGTAACGGGATCGGGAGCTGTAGCGCCGCTTGCCGCACCTGCATAGGAAGCAACAGCGGAACCGTTCTCGGACTCAAAATTACCGCCTGTAACGCTAACCTGAGGAGCGCCGCCGGGATAGTTACAGTTATCAACTACGAGAGCGTCACCTGTGGAGTTAGTACCATTACCGTTGTACTGGTAATCTGTGTCAGCGCCTACACCCTTGAGTGTACCGCCGGAAATGTTTGTCTCACCGGACTTAACGTAAACAGCAGGTCTACCTGTGATTTCGCCGCCGCTGATGTTAAGAGTACCATCGTTGGGGTGATAGATAGCTGTTATGTTAGAAGAAACAGAACCGTCTTCAACATTGATAGTGTAGTTGTGTGAACCATTTGAACCGCTGCTGCCGTTAGCAACAATAGCGTAAGAATCTTCAGCAACAACATTACCGCCGTCTACAGTAACTGTAGAGTTGGAAGAAGCAAAAATAGCAGCGTTTGTGCCGTGAGCCTGAATTGTAGCGCCATCGCCTACAGTAAGCTTACTTGAACCTACGTTGAAGCAAGCTGTGTTATCAAGAGCACTGCTGTAAGCACAATCAACTGTACCGTTGATAATAGTAACTTCTGTACCATAGTTGTTTGTTGTAAAGTAAACGTTTCTGCCGCTTGCGGGAGCAGGGAACGAAAGAGTATATCCGTTAAGGTCAATAGTTACGGATTTCTTTGTGCTCAGATTGCAGTATACATAGTTCTCAGTGCTGTTAGCATTAAGAGTAACATAATTACCTTTCTGCATAGCAGTAGATAACGATGTGTAAGTAGTACCGTTAACTGTGTAACTGCCTGCAGCAGAAGCAACAACTGTTCCAACAACCATCATTGTAGCAACCATCATAACAACAAGTACGAGGGAAACTATTTTCTTTGATGTTCTCATTGGAGAATCATTCCTTTCATTATCTTTTTTTTAATAGAATTGATTCGAACATAAATACTGACCGTATCTGACCACGCCCTCCTCTTAAAGAATTGCATACAGCCTGCCTTTTAATTCGGCAACGTACCGAGCCGAAGCTCTCGTCCGAACCGAGTCAGTCGTACATTACGCGTCGATGTATGACCGACTCTGAGCAAAAGCGCGGGATAATAGCCCACACTAATACTCTAGAATATTTTAACACAAAAGCTCGCGCTATTTCAAGACATTTTTAAATAGAATTGTGTACAAATTTATAGAATAATATTTGTAAATTCCTACAATTTCGTTAATTAAATAACAGCGTTTTCGTCAATTCAGGGTTGAATAAACCCTGCTTTGTCACAGGCAATGATAATTTTTATTAAAAATTAATAAAAAAATAAAATATTTTTCCAAAAAATACTATAAATTGACTTGAAATCGCTGTAGATATTTGATATTATATATAATGTATACTAGGCTAAAAGGGTAAAAAGCGAAAAACTGCCTGTGTGCAAAGCTTAATCTATTACCGAAGGAGGTCCGCAATGAGCTATAATCCGAACGATGAACGCACAGCGCTTGAGCTGTTCAGCGACGGCGACGCCGTGCGCGCGTACGAGATTTTAGGAGCGCATATTGTTGAATGGGACGGCAGAAGCGGCGTTGTGTTCCGCGTATGGGCGCCCAACGCTCTGACCGTATCGGTAATAGGTCCTTTTAACGACTGGAACAATATGTCCAACTATATGTACAAGGTTGGCGACCACGGTGTATGGGAGCTGTTTGTTGAGGGACTTTCGGAGTTTACCCGCTACAAGTTCTGTATTGAGACTCCCTGGTTTGAGAAGATTATCAAATCCGACCCCTACGCGTTCCACACCGAGACACGTCCCGACAATACATCTATAGTATATAACCCCGACAGCTATGAATGGGACGACCACGAGTGGTATGAATTCAAAAAAGAACACCGCCACAGCGAGCTCCCGATGAACATATACGAGATTCAGGTCGGTTCATGGCGCAAATATGAGGACGGCAACTTCTTCAGCTACCGCAAACTCGCCGAGGAGATTATCCCCTATGTCAAGGAAATGGGCTACACTCACATTGAGTTTATGCCGATTACCGAGTATCCGCTCGACGACAGCTGGGGATATCAGGTAACGGGGTATTACGCTCCGACCTCACGTTACGGCGAACCGAACGATTTGAAATATTTAATTGACGAATGTCACAAGAACGGCATCGGCGTTATCGTAGACTGGGTTCCCGCGCATTTCCCCAAAGACGACCACGGTCTGGCGCGCTTTGACGGCACCTGTTGTTATGAATACGAGGGTGAGCGCAGGGGCGAACACAAGGAATGGGGCACATATATCTTCAACTTCGCCAGATATGAGGTCAAAAGCTTCCTTATCTCGAGCGCCATGTTCTGGATTGAGAACTTCCACTTTGACGGTATCCGCGTTGACGCTGTCGCATCGATGCTTTATCTCGACTATAACCGCCCGAGAGGTCAGTGGGACCCCAACGACGAAGGCGGCAAGGAAAACTTTGACGCGGTTGAGTTTGTCAAGAAGATGAACGCCGCTATCCATATGTATCACCCCGACGCGATGATGATTGCCGAGGAGAGCACCTCGTGGCCTAAGGTTTCGGCTCCCGTAGAGGACGGCGGTCTCGGATTTGACTACAAATGGAATATGGGCTGGATGAACGATATGCTCCACTATATGTCGCTCGACCCACTGTGGAGACCGTTCAACCACGACAGCCTTACCTTCAGCTTCTTCTACGCGTTCTCTGAGCACTTTATCCTGCCTATCTCCCACGACGAGGTTGTTTACGGAAAGCATTCCCTCATCGAAAAAATGCCCGGAGACCCCGCCCAGAAGTACGCGTCTGTCCGCGTGTTTATGGCGTATATGATGGCTCACCCGGGCAAAAAGCTCATATTTATGGGCAGCGAAATCGGTCAGGAAAAGGAATGGGACTTCAAGGAAGAGCTCGACTGGGGTGTTCTGAACGACCAGAACCACAAAATGCTCAACAGCTTCTACCGCGACCTCAACAACTTCTATATCAACAGCAAGCCTCTGTACGAGATTGACTTCGAGTGGGAAGGCTTCAGCTGGATTCACCACGACGACTACACCAAGAGCATTATCGCGTTCAGACGTATTGCCAAAAACGGCGACGAGATTATTGTGCTGTGCAACTTCCAGCCGTTCACACAGGAGAACTATCACATCGGTGTGCCCGAATACGGCATTTATGAGGAAGTGCTCAATACCGACGACCCGCGTTACGGCGGCTCGGGCGTTACCAACGGCAGACACATCGAAACCTCTGACATAGCTATTCACGGCTGTGAGCAGTCAATCAAGGTTGAGATTCCGCCGCTGAGCGTTATCTACTTCCGACTCAAGGAAAAGACGGAACGTCCCAAAAAGGAAGTCAAGGAAAAGAAAAAGGCGTCAAAAAAGGCGCCGAAGAAAGCGCCGAAAAAAAGCGCGCTTGCGAAAAGGCTTAAATCCGACAACTAATATATTATATAAAATCCAAATAGAAAACGGAGGTAATAAATATGATACCTAAACAAAAGGTTGTAGCTATGGTGCTTGCGGGCGGACAGGGTTCCCGTCTCGGCGTGCTGACCAAAAAGCTCGCCAAACCTGCGGTTCCGTTCGGCGGCAAGTACAGGATTATCGACTTTCCGCTGTCAAACTGCGTAAACTCGGGTGTTGAGGCTGTCGGTATTCTCACACAGTACCAGCCGCTCGTGCTCAACGAGTACATCGGCAATGGTCAGCCGTGGGACCTCGACGGAATGCACTCGGGCGCTAACTGCCTGAGCCCGTATGAGGCTATCGGCGGCAAGGACTGGTACTCGGGCACCGCAAACGCTATCTATCAGAACATCAGCTACATCGACAGGTACAACCCCGACTATGTGCTGATTCTCTCGGGCGACCATATCTACAAAATGGACTACAACGAGATGCTCGAATACCACAAAAAGAACAAAGCGGCGTGCACAATCGCGGCTATCGACGTTCCCAAGGAAGAAGCTTCGCGCTTTGGTATTCTCAACACCAATCCCGACGGCTCAATCTATGAGTTCGACGAGAAGCCCGCTCATCCCAAGAGCACAAACGCCTCAATGGGCATCTACATATTCAGCTGGAAACAGCTCAGAAAGTATCTCACCGACGACGCGAATGACCCCGAGTCCTCTAATGACTTCGGCAAGAACGTGCTCCCCGCTATGCTTAACGCGGGCGAGAGAATGTTCGCTTATCCGTTCGAAGGCTACTGGAAAGACGTGGGAACCATCGACAGTCTCTGGGAAGCTAACATGGATCTGCTCGACCCGAACGTAAGCCTCGACCTCAGCGACGTTTACTCACGCAACCCGATGATGCCCCCGCACTATATCGCTGACGGAGTCAACATCCAGAACTCCCTCATCGCGGACGGCTGCAACGTATCGGGCGACCTTGAGTTCTCGATTCTGTTTGCGGGTGTACAGATAGGCAAAGGCGCGGTTGTTAATTCTTCAATCATTATGCCGGGCGCTGTTATCGGCGAAGGCGCGAAAGTTTCTTACGCTATCGTTGCCGAAAACGCCGTTATCGGAAAGAACGCCGTTGTAGGCGCTCAGCCCTCGGATGTTCCCAACCGCGACGACTGGGGTGTAACAGTAATCGGCGATAACCTCACTATCGGCGATGGCGCGGTAATACCTCCCAAAGCTATGATAGACAAAGATACGGAGGTGGCTAAGTAATGAAAAGTAATGATGTTTACGGCATAATCTATTCAGACTCCTGCGCCGACACATTGACCGAGCTCAACGCTCACCGCACTACCGCCAGCGTTCCGATTGGCGGCAAATACAGAATGATTGACTTCGTGCTCTCGAATATGTCGAACTCCAACGTCAACAACGTGGGAATTATCGCCAAGAGCGGATTTATGTCCCTTATGGACCACATCGGCTCGGGCAGCGCGTGGGATCTCTCCAAAAAGCGCAGCGGAATTCAGATTCTTCCTCCCTACGCGGGCGTTAACTTCGCCAACAAGGTTGAGACGCTCTATCAGCTCAGAGGAGTTTTTGAGGACGCTAAAGAAAGCTATGTGCTCATCTCCGAGAGCAATGTTATAATGAATATCGACTACACTGAGGTATTCTATCTGCATTCGGTAAACAAGGCTGACATCACCCTGCTCTACAAGAATATGCCTGTTCCCGAAAAGCTCACTCCGATGACAATTACGCACGACGAAATCGGCAAGGTTGAAAAGGTCCTTGTTCAGCCCAACGTCAAGGGCGACTGCAACCTCTATACCGGTTCGCTGCTTATGAAAAAGGATTTGTTCCTCGAGCTCATCACAAAGGCTATGGCGGAGAACGAGCTCAACTTTGACCGTCTTATCCAGAAATGGGTTGACGAGTACAGCGTATTCGCTTATGAGTGCCCCGGACACGTTTCGATTATCAGCTCAATGAACGAATACTTCAAGTTCAATATGTCCCTTATGGATGTTGAACTCAGAAACGAGCTGTTCCAGTATGACCGCCCGATTTACACCAAGGTTCGTGATGACGCTCCGTGTAAGTACGGTCTTAACTCAAAGGTTAAGAACTCGCTCGTATCTCAGGGATGCTTTATCGAGGGCGAGGTCGAAAACTGCGTAATCTCGAAGGGCGTTCACGTTGCCGAGGGAGCAAAGGTATCTAACTGCATTATCATGCAGGACACCGAAATCGGCTCAGGCTGTGAGCTCAGCTATGTTGTAATCGACAAGGACGTTGATTTCAGTAACGGAAAATCCCTTAAGGGTACAGATACATATCCGATTCATATCGCTAAGAAGTCGGTTATAGATTAATGGGTAACACCAAGGAGGACAACAATTATGAGAATATTATATTGCGCGTCAGAAGCTAACCCGTTCGCGGGCTCGGGCGGACTTGCCGATGTTGCGGGCAGCCTGCCGCACGCTCTCTGCCGCAAAGGACAGGACTGCCGAATTGTTATGCCGCTGTACGGCACTATTCCGCAGGATCTCAAAAACCAGATGAATTTCATCGCCAACTTTACAGTACCTGTTGCGTGGAGACATCAGTACTGCGGACTGTTCTGGGCTCGCTGGAACGACTGCACATACTATTTCCTCGACAACGAGTATTACTTCAAGAGAGGAACGCTCTACGGCTCATATGACGACGCCGAGAGATTTGCGTTCTTCTCAAGAGCTATCCTTGAGATGCTCCCGTATATCGACTTCCATCCCGATATCATCCACACAAACGACTGGCAGACCGCTCTGGTTCCCACATACTACTACCTCTTCTACTCTAAGAATCCGTGGTATGCCAACATCAAGAATATCTTCACAATCCATAACATCCAGTATCAGGGAATGTACGGCTGGGAAGTTAACACCGAGTGCGTAGGTATCCCCGAAGGCGACACAAAGATTCTCGAAATGGACGGCAAGCTCAATATGGTTAAGGGCGCTATCGAAACTGCTGTACGCGTTACCACTGTTTCGCCGACATACGCTCTTGAAATCCGCGACCCGTGGTACAGTTTCGGCCTCTATAACGAGCTTAACCTCCGTCACTGGAAGCTCTGCGGCATCAAGAACGGTCTTGATCTCGCGAGCTATGACCCTGTAACAGACTATCAGCTCTACGCTAACTATTCCAAGGAAGACATGAGCGGCAAGGGTTACTGTAAGCAGAAGCTCCAGGAGAGACTTTGCCTCGAGCAGAGATGGAACGCTCCTATTGTTGCTATGGTTACACGTCTTGTTGAGCACAAAGGTCTCGACCTTGTTCGCATGGGACTTGAGGAGCTTATGGACACCGAGGACATGCAGTTTGTAATTCTCGGCTCGGGTGACGAAGAGTACGAGCAGTTCTTCCGCGATATGCAGTGGAAGTATCCGGGCAGACTCTGCTTCTGTCAGGGATTTGTTCCCGAACTCGCGCGTAAGATTTACTCAGGCGCGGACATCTTCCTGATGCCTTCCAAGATGGAGCCCTGCGGACTTTCACAGATGATTGCTCTGCGTTACGGCACAATCCCCGTAGTTCGTGAGACAGGCGGACTTAAAGACTCCGTATTCGACTCAGCGGACGGTTACGGCAACGGCTTTACATTCGCTAACTACTACACAGCTGACCTCCAGGGCGCGGTAAGAAGAGCCCTCAGAGGTATTCAGGACAACGAAGGCTGGCACCAGCTTATGTGGCGCGCTATGATGTCTGACAACAGCTGGGAGAGAAGCGCACAGGATTACATCAATGTTTATGCCGACACGCTCAACTGGGCGTAAAACAGTAGTCAGTATTCAGTAGTCAGTGGACAGTTGTTGTCGCGGAGAGACCTTTCATCTTCCGAGAACTTTACTTCACGACTGTATAAATATTGATATAAACAAATTAAACCCAAAGGTTGCTTTGAATTGCTAACCTTTGGGTTTATCTTTATTGTATTAGATGTTTTATCAATAGTTCGGGAACAGAAGTTTTGTATCAGCAGTATCTATGAACTTGACATAAACTGACTACTGACTACTGACTACTAACAACTAATCTGACCTTTGTTCTCGACATTCACTGACTGCTGACCGCTATTTTCTGAAAAATTTCAGAAAATCCGGGAAGATGTATCTCC
The DNA here is from genome assembly GCA_024690465.1 of Ruminococcus sp. Lineage (GTDB taxonomy): Bacteria > Bacillota > Clostridia > Oscillospirales > Acutalibacteraceae > Ruminococcoides. The sequence continues at coordinate 1,579 of JAILPC010000001.1, read as the reverse complement.
AGTACTTTTCGTTGTGCATACCTTTGTCATAGTAGGTCTCGTAGATTTTATCTTTGGGATAGTTTATTATTTCAAGGTTAGAGGGCATTGATTTTGTGCTCGGGAGCAGCTGCGATTCAAGGTCGTTCGCTTCACCGCAGTAGAGATAAACCTTCGGGTAATTGTCATTAAACTTCTTACTCTTGAGATATTTCACCCAAGTGTCGTCGTCATAGAGCACAAACGCGGGCGACAGAGCGCCGATGGCGCCGAACTTTTCGGGGTGCTCAATTCCGATATAGAAGCTCTCTATACCACCCGAGGAACTCCCGCATATTGCGTTATCTTCGGGTTTTGTCGATACATTATAGTTTTTCTCAACGAACGGAACGACAGTATTCACAACAAAGTCCGAGAAATCCTTGCCCTTGCCGTTTTCGTAGTTTTCAGGTTCGGCAGCAACGTCGCCGATATCGGGTGTGAGCTCACTGTCGCGTGTCAGGGACGGGTTGCTGATACCGACAATCACCGCTCCTCTGCCCGTATTCTTCTCCATTGACCTAACGCTCTCGTAAACTCCCCAGGAGCCGTATGTGGTAGCGTTTCTTTCAAAAAGGTTCTGACCGTCGGTCATATATATAACGGGATATTTTTCCTTCGCGTTCTTGTCGTAGCCGTCGGGAGTGCAGATGTACACTTCCTTCTCCTCGCCGTTGAACTTGAAAGTCTCGCGCGCGTAGTCGATGACATCAACCTCGTCTTTGCCCTCGGTAAAGGGATAAATGCCGTGCGAGGAATAGTGCCAGCCGCTCACATATTCGTTGAACGCGAGCTGTTCTGTGTCGCTGTCGTCGCGCGTAAAGACGATTTTGCAGTATTTTTTCGTATCTCCGTAAACAGCGTACAGCACGCTGTCATCATCCTTACTGAGCTGTTCAATTTCGGCGTCCGCGGTTTTTCCGTCGTTATCAATCAGTGTCGCCTTTACCACGTCGCTGACGGTGTCCTCGCGGAACAGCACCTTGTGCCCCGTATGTGTCTTTTCGCCGCAAGCAGTGAAAACAGCCGCGCAAATTATCAATGCTAAAACAATACAAACTATTCTTTTCATAGTTTAATCCTCAATTTCATAAAGTCTTTTGGCGTTTAGGGCGGTTATGTCAAGCAGCTCCTGAGCATCCATACCGCGCACCTCGGCAATCTTCTCCGCGACATACGCGATGTTCCTGCTGTCGTTGCGCTTGCCTCTGAACGGTACGGGGCTCATATACGGCGCGTCAGTCTCGAGCAGGAGCCTGTCAATCGGAACCTCACGCGCGCAGTCTATGCTGTGGCGGGCGTTCTTAAAAGTCACCACGCCGCCGAGACTTATGCTCATACCGAGCCTCATAACTTCGCGCATTAGCTCAACGCTTCCGCTGAAGCAGTGCATTAAGCCCTTGGGCTTGTACTTCCTGAGCAAATCCATCGTGTCGCCGTGCGCCTCCCTGTCGTGAACCACAACAGGCACGTCCAGCTCTTTTGACAGCCTGAGCTGTTCTTCAAATATTCTGTTCTGCAAATCGCGCGGAATGTCCCAATGATAGTCGAGACCGATTTC
>JAILPC010000190.1 GCA_024690465.1 Ruminococcus sp. | reverse complement strand
CATACGGCAAGCGCCGATTTCGTTGATGTCCTTTAAATAACAGAGTGTCGGAATCTTGATACCGAACTTATGGCAGGCTTCAAGAATAGTGGTATTCTTTTCAACAGTATAGTCTTTACCATTGATTTTAATGTTTAACATTTCCATAGTAATATCTCCTTTCTTTAGCCTTTGAATATTGCGCCCGGACGACAGTTATCAAGACAAGCGCCGCACTTAACGCACTTGCTCGCGTCAATAGCATAAGCAGCTCTCTTCTTGTTGGGAGCGATATAATCTGTCTGAGCGATAGCATTTGCGGGACAGTTTCTCGCGCAAAGTCCGCAGCCGACACATTTTTCCTTGTCGATTGTAAACTCGAGCAGGTCCTTACATACGCCCGCGGGACACTTTTTGTCAACAACGTGAGCAACATACTCGTCACGGAAGTATCGGAGCGTTGAGAGAACGGGGTTCGGAGCAGTCTGTCCGAGACCGCACAGTGAGTTAGCCTTTATGTAGTAGCAGAGCTCTTCCATCTCGTCTATCATTTCGAGTGTGCCCTGGCCCTTTGTAATCTTGTCGAGCATTTCAAGAAGTCTCTTGGTACCGATACGGCAGGGTGTACACTTACCGCAGCTCTCGTCAACCGTAAACTCGAGGAAGAATTTCGCGATATCAACCATACAGGTTGTCTCGTCCATAACGATAAGTCCGCCCGAGCCCATCATTGAACCGATAGCGAGGAGGTTATCGTAGTCAATCGGAATATCAAGGTGCTCAGCGGGGATACATCCGCCTGAGGGACCGCCTGTCTGGGCGGCTTTGAACTTCTTGCCGTTCGGGATGCCGCCGCCGATTTCCTCAACGATTTCGCGGAGTGTTGTACCCATGGGAACCTCAACGAGACCTGTGTGCTCAATCTTACCGCCGAGAGCGAACACCTTGGTACCCTTACTCTTCTCGGTACCCATTGAAGCGAACCAGTCAGCGCCCTTTAAGATAATCTGGGCGATGTTGGCGTAAGTCTCAACGTTGTTGAGAATTGTAGGCTTCTTATAAAGACCTTTGACCGCGGGGAACGGAGGACGAGGTCTGGGCTCGCCGCGCTTGCCTTCGATTGAAGTCATAAGCGAGGTTTCCTCACCGCATACGAACGCGCCCGCGCCGAGACGGAGCTGGATGTCAAAGTCAAACCCTGTGCCAAAAATATCCTCGCCTAAAAGACCGTACTCGTGAGCTTGGTCAATAGCGATTTTAAGGCGCTTAACAGCGATAGGATACTCAGCTCTTACATAGATATAGCCCTTGCTCGCGCCGATAGCGTAACCCGCGATAGCCATAGCCTCAAGCACAGCATGGGGATCGCCCTCGAGAACGGAACGGTCCATGAACGCGCCTGGGTCGCCTTCGTCAGCGTTACAGCAAACGTACTTCTGATCGGCATCGTTAGCGGCGGCGAATTTCCACTTTAAGCCTGTGGGGAATCCCGCGCCGCCTCTGCCTCTGAGACCTGAGTCAAGGATAGTCTGGATAACTTCGTCGGGAGTCATCTCTGTGAGAACCTTACCGAGAGCGGCATAGCCGTCCATAGCGATATAGTCGTCAATCTTTTCGGGGTCGATAACGCCGCAGTTTCTGAGCGCTACGCGCTTCTGCTTAGCGTAAAAAGCGGTTTTATTAAGGGACTTGATTGTATCCTCCTCAACTGTCTCCTGATAGAGCAGACGGGTAACGATACGACCCTTGAGGAGGTGTTCCTCTACGATTTCGGGAATATCAGCAACCTGAACCATAGAATAGAAGCTTCCCTCGGGATAAACTACCATAATCGGGCCCAGAGCACAGAGTCCGAAGCAGCCTGTAGTAGTTACGTTGACTTCTTTTTCAAGTCCGTTTTTCTTAATCTCTTCTTTGAGAACTTCAACGATTTTCATGCTGTTTGAGGAGGTACAACCGGTACCGCCGCAAACAAGTATATTAGAACGATACATTATTTCCTCCTTACGTATACGCGCCTATGGTGAACTCGGTAACGACGTTCCTGTTTACAAGATGGTCGTTAACAACACGGGCAACTCTCTCGGGTGTCATCTTAACGTAAGTAACCTTTTCCTCGCCCGGGATTTCAACCTCGACAACAGGCTCATACTGGCAGATACCGATACAACCTGTCTGGGTTACCATGATGTCCTCCTGAAGACCACGCTTTGCAATCTCCTCGGTGAACGCGTTAAGAACGGGCCTTGCGCCTGCCGCGATACCGCAGGTAGCCATACCTACATATACGCGGGCTGCGTTTGGATTTTCTTTTCTTAAAGTGATATTAGCCTTAGCTTTATCTCTTATAGCCTGTAATTCAGCTAAAGATTTCATATGTCAGCACCTCCGTAAATTATTTGGGTTTGTTCTTCTAAAAATTCTTTAATCCATTCCACTACATCAGGAGTGTCGAGGCTTACGTCGCCCAAAACCTCCCTGAGCTCACGCGTGTCCAGTGTAAAGGAACCGTTGTCGGTTGTGTGGGTAAACACAAAGTCGATGTCGGGATTGCATCTGATAAGAATCTCGACGGTAGAGTTGATATCTCCAAGCGGAGTCATATCAACGTGGCTCTTGACATAAGACGCGGCGGTTGTTGTCCCCTCACCCACCTTTGAGCTGATTGAGAAGCTTCCGCCTGTCTGCTCGGCAGACATCTTGAAAAGCGGAACTCCGAGTCCAACCTTTCGGGTGGTTCGCGTAGTGAAGAACGGGTCGATGACCTGCTGCACCTGTTCCTCGGTCATACCGCAGCCGTCGTCCTCGATACTGATTGAAAGCAGGTCGTTCCTGTCGCTTTCGGTCACAGTGATTTTAACGAGGTCAGCCTCGGCTCTGACGGAGTTCTGCGCAACATCCATCACGTTTAGTGAAAGCTCACGCATTAATCTTTATATTTGTCGATAATGCCCTGAACATCTTCAACAGTCAATCTGCCGTAAACGTCTTCGTTTACCATAATAACGGGCGCGAGACCGCAAGCGCCGATACAGCGGCAGGCTGTGAGCGAGAACTTTCCGTCGGGGGTACATTCCTCCGCCTCAATGCCGAGAATATCGCTCAGTCTGTTGAGAATATCGCCCGAGCCCTTTACGTAACAAGCCGTACCGAGACACACAGAGATGTTGTACTTGCCTTTCGGTGAAAGAGCGAACTGAGAATAGAATGTAGCTACACCGTAAACTTCCTCAAGCGGAACGCCCAAGCCTTCGGCAACCATCTTCTGAACCTCATAGGGCAGATAGCCGTAGATGTCCTGAGCTTCCTGGAGTACAGGCATAACAGCACCCGGATCGTCGATGTAACGAGCGATGGTTTCTTTAAGCGCCGCTTCCTGCTCAGGTGTTCCCGAGAAAGGAATACTGCTGATTTTTTTCTGCATCGTTTTTCCTCCTTTTAATACAGGGATTGTGAAATTTTTAACAATAAATGATTCCACTCGCAATATTAATAAAATTATATCATACATATCGCGAATTGTCTATAAATATTTCGAGTTTTTTAGATAAAATTAATAACAAATATCACAAATTTTGTGTTGTTTTCGGTTAGTTTTATCT
>JAILPC010000150.1 GCA_024690465.1 Ruminococcus sp. | reverse complement strand
ACGCTACAGCCGCCTGAGGATAAAGCGCGAGGATAACTATATCGGCGTCGTTTAAACTATGTTCGTTGCCGATTTCGTCAATCGCTTTTTCTTTCAGCGCTCTCTCGAGGACAGACTGTGTGCGGTTTATACCGATAACGCGGTGGTCTGTGTATTTTTTCAGCGCCTTGGCAAAGCTGCCGCCTATAATGCCAAGACCGACAATAGCTATGTTCATTTAACTGTCCAGTGCTTCTTTCATCTTGAATATCTTTTTTGCTGCCTTGTCAAACTGCTTTGGTGTGAGCGACTGCGCGCCGTCCGACAGAGCGTGAGGCGGGTCGTTGTGAACCTCGATAATCAGACCGTCGGCGCCTGCCGCTACAGCCGCGAGCGAAAGCTTCTCGACGAGCCAGCTCTTGCCCGAAGCGTGTGACGGGTCAACAACTACAGGCAGATGGGAAAGCTTCTTGACAATCGGAATAGCCGAAATATCGAGCGTGTTTCTGGTGAAGTTCTCGTAGGTTCTTATGCCTCGCTCACAGAGGATAACCTTGCTGTTGCCGCCTGACATAATATACTCGGCGGACATCAGCCATTCCTCAATTGTGGCGGAAAGACCGCGCTTGAGAAGAATAGGCTTGTCGATTTTTCCCAGTTCCTTCAAGAGCTCAAAGTTCTGCATATTTCTCGCGCCGACCTGAATGATATCAACAGGCTCGAACATATCAATATGAGAGGCTCTCATAATCTCGGTTACAATCGGGAGCCCTGTCTCTTTGCGCGCGATTTTGAGCAGGTCAAGTCCCTCCGCCTTGAGTCCCTGGAAAGCGTAGGGAGAGGTTCTCGGCTTGAACGCGCCGCCGCGCAGAAATGTTGCTCCGCTTTTCTTGACTGACTTCGCAATCTCGATAATCTGCTCCTCGCTCTCGACAGAGCAGGGACCTGCCATAATATTGAGGCTTCCGTCGCCTATCTTTACCCCGCCCGCGTCAATGACGGTGTTTTCGGGGTGGAATTTTCTGTTGGCTTTTTTGTACGGCTCCTGGACGCGCTTTACGCTTTCAACAACGTCCTGAGCGTCAATGAACTCGATGTCAACCTGTGTTGTGTCGCCGAGAAGTCCGAGTACCGTCGAATGAACGCCTTCCCAGACATTTACCTTAACGTCGTAGTTCTCTTTGAGCATCTCGGAAAACAGAATCTGCTGTTCCTTGGTACATTCAGGTTTTAATACAATAATCATCGAATCAATCCTTTAATTTTTTTATATTGCTTGTTATTTTAGCACTTTAAAGCGCTGATGTCAATAGTTTGGCAACGTTTTATTTTACGCGACTTCATCTGATTATACTGAGTATATTGTTGGCGACGCGTGTGCTTGAAAAGTTTCCGTTTACATAAACGCTCGCCGCGGCTTTGTAGAGCGGGAGGCGCTTCTCGAGCAGCTCTTTGATGACCTCTTCCCTATTCTCAACCTGAAGAAGCGGTCGGCGTTTATCGCGCTTCAAACGCTCGCAAAGATTCTCGTAACTAACGTCGATAAAGATAATCTTGCCGCCTTTTCTGAGGATTTCAACATTCCGCGGAAAAGTCAGAGTGCCGCCGCCCGCGGCTATGATGAGGTTCTCCTTTTCGCTGAGTTCACGGCACGCTTCGGTCTCTGTCTCACGAAAACTGCTTTCGCCTTTTTCTGCGAAAATCTCAGCAACCGTCATTCCTGTTTTATCCTCGATGTACTTGTCCATATCAATGAACTCGCGCTCACATCGGCTCGCGAGCTTGCGTCCGATTGAGCTCTTTCCGCAGCCCATAAAACCGCACAGGATTATGTTGTTCATCGTTTCTTCAACTCCTCGTACGCGTCAGCGCATAACTGCTCGATGTCAGCGGCGTCATAGGTCGAGCCGTCCCAGTGCCTGTGAGCGACAACAGCCTGCCAGACGAGCATAGACATACCGCCCTCTGAGTTGCTGCCGTTAGCCTTAGCCTTCTGAATCAGCCTTGTCTCGAGCGGATTGTAAATCGCGTCAAAGACGTTTTCGCATTTTGAGAGCTGTGTGTCCTTAATCGGCTGGAAATCAACCTTCGGCGACATACCGACAGGCGTCGCGTTAATAAGCGTTGTAATATCACCGCTGAGTTCATCAACGCTAAGACAGCCGACGTTATCTTTTCCGAGCTTTGTTTTTATCTCGTAAACGAGCTTCTTTGCCTTGGGCAGGCTCAGTTCTCTGACAGCAAACTCAAGGTTCGCCCCCGCGAGGACAGCCTCATACGCCATAGTCCTTGCCGCGCCGCCGCAGCCGAGGATAACAACCCTGCCGCTCAGCGGAATGTCCGCGTATTCCAGAGCCTTAAGGAAACCGTCGGGGTCTGTGGTAAAGCCCTTTGCTCTGCCGTCCTTGTTGAACACAGTGTTGACGCTGCCGTAGAGTTTAGCCTTGCTGTCGATATCATCAAGCAGAGGGATAATATTCTGCTTGTGCGGAATAGTTATGTTGTAGCCGTCGAGAGCTCTGAGGGTATCAGCATAACGCGCGTCAAGCTCCTCGGGAGAAATATCAAGCACGCCGTACTCAGCGCTTATGCCCGAAAGCTCAAACAGGCGCTTATGAATAAACGGCGACATCGTGTGACCTATAGGGTGCCCGATGACGGCATATTTTTTTTTGCTCATTTTTTCACCTCGATGAAAATTTACTGTGAAAAAGTAAAATTTTTGAAATAAATATTGACAAAGTGGTAATTAACTAATAATATAGACACGTAGCAACACACTGTTGTTAACCAGACTATTGTAGCAAAAATTCTTTGATTTGTCCAGAAACAGAGGATAAGCTGCAGAATAATTTTAGGAGGATAAAATAATGATTTTAGAAAAAGTTAAAGCTATCTTAGCAGAGCAGTTTGACGTTGACGAAGACAAGATTGCTGAGGACACAGACCTTCAGGAAGATTTAGGCGCGGATTCTCTTGACGTTGTTGACCTTCTTATGTCAATCGAGGACGAGTTCGAAATCGAAGTTCCCGACGACGAGATTGAAAACCTCAAGACTGTAGGCGCTATTGTTAACTATATCGAAGCTAATTCATAATAAACAGATTAAAGGGGCTGCGTCACGCTGTTACTCATAAGGATGTATCAGCGTGAGGCGGTGCCCATATGTATGACGGACAGTTCAGGCTGTCCGTTTTGCATTTTCAGTTGTATATTCTTCATTATAAGTATTATTGTAATCGTTTGGCACAGCAAACTGTCCAATGTAGCGGAAATATATATCTATTTTCTGCGTGGCGGTCTTGCTGTGTTTTTTGTCGCGCTGATGAATAACAATCTTACTGATAAAAGTTCTCAGTACGGAAGGCGTAAGCTCCTCGATGTATAAGTATTTGTTGACGACGTCAAGGAATTTCTGAGTGTTGACACACTCACTTTTTAACGCTTCGATTTCTTTCCAAAGCGTCGGAATCTGTAATTCCAGCTCTTTCTGCTCGTCAGTATAATCAGATGCCAGCATACGAAACTGTTCATCGCTGATACGTCCGAGTATATTGTCCTCATATAATCTTTTGAACAGAGTTTGCTCGTTTTATTGGTGCTCACCGCTATTAAGCGCAGACTTAGTTATTGGCGCTCACCGCCATTAAGCGCAGACTTAGTTATTGGCGCTCACCGCCATTAAACGCAGACTTGAAGCAATCACGGAAGGAAGAGGCTGAGTCTTCTCCCTCTTTGATATTTAGAGGTGTTTTATGCTTACTATTCCCAACACAAAACTCTGTTCTAAATTATTAATTAAAATCTGCATATAATACTTATATCATGTTGACAACTGAACAAATTTCATCTATAATAATAGTACAATAAATCAGTTGTTAAACTGATTGGGCTGGTCGAAAGACCCTGGTCCACCGAATGGCGGGGAATTACCCCGCCGCTTTTATTTTCAGGAGTTTAGGATAGAAATGCAGGATAGAATATTAAGTGTTTTCATTGACGAATCAGGTGACTTCGGTCCATTTGAACAACATGCGCCATACTATCAGGTTGCTATGGTACTGCACGATCAAAATATTGATATTTCCGAAGCTGTCGCTGTAATGGATACGCACGTTGGTTATCTTGGATACCCATATCATGCTATACATACTGGTCCGCTGATTCGTAGAGAGTCTGTTTGCATAAATGACTTGACGGAAGACCGCAAGAGACTGTTTAATGCCCTGTTTCATTTTGCTAGGCGTTTAGACATCAAATATATCTGTCCTAAGATAAAGAAAAGCGACTGTAAGGATGTTATTGATATGACAGGTAAGCTGTCAAAAGC
>JAILPC010000129.1 GCA_024690465.1 Ruminococcus sp. | reverse complement strand
TATCGGTCTGGTTAGCGTTGCGCGCCGTTATAATACGCCCGGGAGTACCCGTGAGGTACTTGTCGTACTGATACTCTACGCCCTCAAGTCCCTGGTCATCGGAGCCTGTAAACCCGATAACCGACGAAGCGAGGGTGTTGTAGGGATAATAACGGCGGTAATCGTCAAAGAGCGTAATGACGTTAGAAAGCTTTGAATATTTTTTCTCAAGTTTTTTTTGGAATTTGAGTATCGCCTCGCGCTCGTCGCTCTCGATTTTGCGTTTTACGATAACATAGTAGGAATCCTGTTTTGTCTTTTCGAGTACGTTGTCGTATTCAAGGTCAAGAATTTTGGACAGATTCTTTGCCACATACTCGCGCTGTTCATCAGTTTCAAGATAAGCGGGAGCGAGAACCACCTTCCATACAGTCGCGCTCTGGGCAAGTATTTTGCCTTGCGCGTCATAGATTGTGCCTCGCTTCGCGCTGAGTTTTGTATCAACAAGCTGCTGGTCAACCGCGAGCTCCTGCAGCTCGGGTCCCTGAACAAGCTGAAGATAGAGCAGTCTTATCGCGATAGCTCCGAATCCGAGTACGAGAATTGCCAGTATAATTACGGTTGTTCTAAATCTTAACTGCTGCAAAAGCCCTTTTTTGGTTTTGACCTCGCGGTTTTTCGCCATAATCCGCTCTCCTTTCCGTTATAATACAAAATTAACACAAAAAGAGTTAAGACATAAATCCTAACTCTTATTCCCATAACATATCTATTAAATTAAACCTGATGTTATGACCAAAGCCCAGTAATCGCGTCAAAAACTTTCTGGAAGAAATTGCGATTCGCGCGCTCGGAAATTTCTGCCTTGTCACCCTCTGAAAGTGACACATATTCCTTCTGAACGTTTTCCGCCTTGCTCATACCGAGCTTGTCCTTGGCGTATTTCTCGATTTCTGTGGTCGAGAGCTTGGACTGAAGCGCCATCTGGTTCTGTGTATATGTACTCTGCGAATTCCTCAGGGTCTCCTCCGCGTTTATAATCTGCTGGTTCACCTCGGTAAGCTGAACCTGACCTACGATAATCGCGCTGATTATAATTACAACAACAACAGCCGCCACAGAGCCCACAAAGAGCTTAAAGGGATTGTGTTTTCTTCTTCTGATTTTATTTAATGCTTCCTGAGGAAGGGTTACTACTTTATTATCTTGTTTGTGTTTTTCAGTTGTCTTTTCTTTAGGTAGCCTAGGAGCTGTATTGTCTCTGAACATATCGAGCTCATAAGCCGCATTGTTTTCATATGCCATCTAAATTACCTCAACGGTTACATATTATACACTATTTTGTGAGTGTTATTTTTCTATAATATAAAATAGTTACATTTTGTTAAAAAATATTTAATTCCGTAACAGAAAATTCAATCTTCTTTTATCGAAATATACAGAATATTGTGGTGTTTGACGGACAAACCACAACCTATTGTGGTCGCGTTTTCTGTTAACAAACTTGTTATATTCTACACTATGTTGTAACAAATGTCCAGTGTATTTTAAGAATTTCCAACCAATTTTTCGCAAATTCTTAGTTTTGCACTTCTTGAGCGGGGATTTGTGGTTAATTCTTGTTCATTTGCTACAATAGGTTTTCTTGTAATAAGTTTTGCGCAAGGCTTTTTTCCGCAAACACATACGGGAAAATCCTTGGGACAGGTGCAGCCCTGACACCAGGACGCCATAGTCTGCTTGACAATTCTATCCTCAAGAGAGTGAAAAGTTATCACAGCAAGCCTTCCGCCCTGTGATAACAGCTCAAACGCTTCATCCATACCTTTTTTGAGGTAATCGAGCTCGTGATTAACCTCGATTCTCAACGCCTGGAAGGTTTTTCTGGCGGGATGTCCCGCGCGTCTGACCTTCTCGGGTACGGAGTTTCTGATTATCTCCGCAAGCTCGAATGTCGTGTTAATCGACTTTTCCTCACGCGCCTTGACTATGCCCTTCGCGATAGAGTTCGCGTATTTTTCCTCACCGTAGTTGAAGATTACGCGCGAAAGCTCCTGCTGAGAGAGCGTGTTGACAAGGTCCTTCGCGCTTGTACCCGACTGCGACATACGCATATCGAGCTCGGCGTCCTCGTGGAAGGAAAATCCTCTTTCGGCTGTGTCGAGCTGATGTGAAGAAACGCCGATATCGAGCAGAACGCCGTCTACACGGCATATGCCTCTGTCCGAAAGCAGCGCCTTCATATTTGAAAAATTGCCTTTTATAATTATTGAATTGATATTATCTTTAAATCTCTGCTTAATAGTACAAACAGCGTCGGGGTCCTGATCGATAGAAATTAGCTTGCCCGAGCTGAGGCGGCTGAGTATCTCGGCGGAATGTCCGCCGCCGCCGGCCGTGCCGTCAACGTAGATGCCGTTGGGATTTATGTTGAGACCGTCGACAGCCTCGTTAAGCAGAACGGGTACGTGTGTAAATTCCATATCTGCCTTACCTTTATATATACTAGAAGTTGAGCATAGACAGAGCCTCGTCGAGCGCGGGCTCGCTTGCGCTCATCATTTCGTCAAATTTTTCTTTATTCCAGATTTCTATGCGGTTATCCATACCGACAACCGCCGCTTCCTTATCGAGGGAAGCAATCTCACGCAAACTCTGGGGGATTGAAACTCGTCCCTGAGCGTTAGGCCGTACGGCTGTAGCCGTTGCCACAACGTGATATCTGAGCGCCGCGGCGTTTTTGGCGGGCAGGTTTTTTATACTCTCGCGGAGATGTTCAAATTCCTCAACGGAAAGCACCTGTACGCACTTTGAAAAGCCTTTTGAAATTACAAAGGTTTCGCCGAGCTGTTCTCTGAAGCGAGCGGGCAGAACGATTCTGCCTTTAGCGTCTATTGATTGAAACGTAGTACCCGAAAACATTCTGCCATCTCCCCTCATAAAATTTCATCCAAAACGGCACATTTTGAGCCATAATGTTCACAAAATGACACTAAATGCCACCGATGTAATCATTATATATCATATATAATTAAATTGCAAGAAAAAAGTTACAGCATTTTTACTGAATATATAATAAATTTTTTGTAAGTTTCGACAAAGAATGTCAGTATATTTCTAAAATCGAAATATACTGACGGTTTTCCGCCGTCAGAAATCAGTTGTATAGTTGAAAAAGTTACAAAAAAAGAAACCCTCAAAGGGCTTCTTCTTATATACAGCAGTATTATTTCATTGTACTCTTGAGATTCTGACGAGCCTTGCGGATTTCCTGAGCGTAGGAAGTAATGCTCTCATCTGTACGGCGCATAATGTCCTCAACATAGGAGTTAGCAGCCTTGTGCATCTCGATTGACTTTTTCTTGGCGTCGCTTAAGATTTCCTTTGACTTAGCCTCGGCAGCTAAAGTAACTTCGTGCTGGCTTACCATAATCTTGCGGCGCTCCTCAGCCTGACGAATAATCTCGTCGGCGTTGCGCTTAGCCTCAGCAATGATAGCGTCGCGATCCGCAACGATATTCTTTGCTACGCTGATTTCAACGGGAAGATTGTCCTCAATCTCGTCAAGGATATCAAAGATACGGTCGCCCGAGATGATAACCTTCTTGTCTCTTGACATGGGCACACCCTTGGCGTCGTTTACCATATCCTGTAATTCTAAGATTAAGTCCTCTACTTTCTTATCTAATCTGTCCATTTTCATCCACTCCAATATAAATTATTTTTGTTTTAGCCTTTTTAAGATTTCATCGTGCACACACTCGGGAACAAACGAACTGATATCTCCGCCTAGAGAGGCTACCTGCTTAACCACACTTGAACTCAGATAAAGATAATCGGAGTTACAGGTCAAAAAAACCGTCTCTAAGTCGGGATTGAGCTTTTTGTTGATAAGAGCCTGCTGAAATTCATACTCGAAGTCCGACATCGCTCTGAGTCCCTTTACAATAGCCGTGATACCGTTATCTCGCGCGTAATCGGCGAGAAGTCCGTCAAAACCGACAACCTCAACGTTGTCAATTCCCTCGGTAGCTTTTTTGAGAAGCTCTATACGCTCCTCTGTGGAAAAGCTCGGGGTTTTGGCAAGATTGTTGAGCACGCCGACAACAACATGGTCGAACATTGTTGACGCCCTTGTGATGATATCGATATGACCTAATGTAACTGGGTCAAAACTGCCCGGACAAATTACTTTTGTTTTCATACAACAAAATCCTTATGTCTGTACATAGTTACCTTTATTTTACCATAGTGTTTCTGTCTGTCAAGCATAAATTCGCCATATTTTTGCAAAAGAGCCTCATTTTCTTCATTTTCGGCAATTATTACGCCAGTTTTTTTCACTTTTTCGGCAATTTTGGGCAAAGCTTTCTGGAGCATACCCGTGTTGAAAGGCGGGTCAAGGTATACAATATCGTATAAATCCGTGATTGTGTCGATAAAAGACAGGCTGTCGGCGTGGATTACCCTGCCTTTGTCGTAAAAACCGACAGTATTCAGATTTTTGCGGACGATTTCAACCGATTTTCGGCTTTTATCGACAAAGGTTGCCGACTTTGCGCCTCGGCTGAGCGCCTCAATCCCCATTTGTCCGCTGCCCGCGAACAAATCGAGGAAGCTCCTGCCCTCAATATCAAACTGTATTGCCGAGAAAACAGCCTCTTTAACCTTGTCGGTTGTCGGACGCACATCGTCGCCCGAGAGCGTTTCGAGGCGTCTGCCTCTTGCACTTCCTGTTATAACGCGCATAGTATATTCCTTTCCAGTCAATAGAAGAGATGTTTTAAAAGTTCTGCTCCTATTTTCTTTTATTGGTCAGCGGTCGGTTTGTAGGGCGGGACACCCGCACCCGAAAAATAAAATATTATATCAGATGATTATAAATTATTCGGGAATAAAGCTTTTCCATTATTACTATTTTTGAACTCGACATTCACTAACCACTAATCAATGACCACTGCTCACTGTTTAATTGTGAAAATAATTAAACACCTTAACTGCCGAGTCGTGCGTCATTCCGGGACACATCTCCAGCTCCTGTAAATCGGCGTTTCTGATGTTCTTGATTGTTGAGAAATGCTTAAGAAGCGCTTTCGCTCTCACCTCGCCTATGCCGTCAATGTCTGTAAGCGAGCTTCTGAACACAGCGTTTTTTCTGCGCTGATGATGATATCCGATTGCGAAACGGTGAACCTCGTCCTGCATTTTACTCAAAAACGTGAAAACACTCCTGTACGAGTTTATCGCAATTTCTCCGCCCGAGCCCGTAACCGCTCGCGTGCGGTGGCTTGAATCCTTGACCATACCGAAAATCGGAACGTCAATGTTATGCTTTTCAAGTATCGGCAGAACAGCGCCCACCTGTCCCTGTCCGCCGTCGAGCAGAATAAGGTCGGGCAGTCTGCCGAATCCTTCACCGTTTTCTTTGTTCTCCTCGTACTCCGAGAAACGCCTGTCGATCACCTCTGCCATTGAGGCGTAGTCGTCCTGCCCCTCGAAGCTCTTTATTTTGAACTTTTTGTACGCTGATTTGAGCGGTTTGCCGTTTTCGTATACTATCATTCCCGCGACGTTCTCTGTACCCGCGAGGTTCGAGATATCATAGCTCTCGATATATTCGGGGATTTTCGAAAGACCGAGAAGCTCCCTGAGCTCCTCTAGCACGGAATACTCGCGCGAGGTTCTGCCCTTAATCTGGGCGAGAGTTTCAGCGGCGTTCTTTTTACACATACTAACGAGCTGAGCCTGCTCTCCCCTTTGCGGCGCCGTGATATACACGCGCCTGCCGCTTTTCTCCGTGAGCCATTTTTCAATAAGCTCGCTATCCGAAGGCAGTCTGTCAAGCGTGAGGTTGCGCGGAATGTCGCGGCCCAGCGAATAGTAGCCCGTGATGAACTGGGACATCTCGTCGTCCTGTTCCACCGGATTGTTTATGACAAAATTCTCGTGGTCGGTCAATCTGCCGCCCTCAAATTTGAACAGCTGGAAGCAGCCGCGCTCGCTGTCGGTGAAGTAGGCAATTACGTCCTGGTCGGGAACGTTTACGGACACGACCTTCTGCTTGTCCGCCATTTTCTTTACGGCATGGATTTTGTCACGAATTTCAGCGGCACGCTCAAACTCAAGGTTTTCCGAGGCGCGCTCCATCTCCTGTGTGAGCATTTTGACGGATTTTGTGCTGCCGCCCTTGAGAAACTCGAGCGCCTGTTCAACACTTTCGTCATATTGCTCAAAACTCACCCTGCCCGTGCAGGGAGCCATACACTGCTTGATGTGGAAATTCAGACACGGACGGCTCTTGCCGAAATCGTCCGGGAACTTACGATTGCAGGTCGGGAGCATAAAAATCTTGTTTGCCTCTTCAACGCTCTGTCTTACATAAAAGCTGCTCTTGTACGGTCCGATATACGTCGCGCCGTCGTCCTTTTTCTGGAGTTCATAGGTAATTTTGCGCCATTTGTCGCCTGACACGCGGATGTAGCTGTAGCCTTTGTCGTCCTTGAGCAGAATATTGTACTTTGGCGTGTGCTGCTTTATCAGGCTGCATTCAAGAATAAGCGCCTCGAACTCGCTGTCGCAGATTATATACTCAAAGTAATCGACGTTCTCGACCATACGTCTGACCTTTTCAGCGTGGTTGTTCTGAGAACCGAAATACTGTGACACACGATTTTTAAGCGCTTTGGCTTTTCCGATATATATTATCTTTTTGGATTTATCGTGCATTATATAAACTCCGGGCAAGGCAGGCAGCGCTATGGCCTTTTTGCGGAGTTCCTTTATTTTATTATTCATAGTAGTAAACAAAAAAAGGGCGGAAATATCCGCCCAAAAAATAAGCTCTTACTTAGTCGGCAAAACCTGAATCAACCAGAGCGATAAGACCGTCAACGGCCTCCTGCTCGTCAACGCCGTCAGCAATGATTTTGATAGTTGTTCCGCCAATGATTCCTAAAGAAAGCACGCCGAGAAGGCTCTTAGCGTTTACACGTCTCTCTTCCTTTTCTACCCATACTGTAGCTTTGAACTCATTAGCCTTCTGGATAAAGAATGTCGCGGGACGGGCATGTAAGCCGGCCTTATTCTTAACTAAAACTTCCTTAACGTACATAAGTAAAACCTCTCTAAAATCCTATATAGTCGTCGCTGAAGCTTTTTGCTTCAATACATACATATTATAACATTTTTTTACCCTACGTCAACACCGAATTTTCAATTTTGGATTTAATAACATTTTAATCGGTTTATGACATTTTGCGTTTGTGCAACTTAACGAAACACATTTACAATTACATACCGTTGTTCGATAATATTTGCCTATCATCCTCGCTCAGCTCAAGTTTTTCGAGCATATCGGGACGTTTTTTCGCCGTATTCAACAAACTGTGCTCATAACGCCAGCGGTCAACTTTTCGGTGGTCTCCGCTATAGAGTACTGGAGGAACCTCCACCCCTCGCCAGACCTGTGGTTTGGTGTACTGAGGGTACTCGAGCAGACCGCCGAAATGACTCTCCTCGGTAAAGCACTCGTCATTCGAGAGCACTCCTGAAACAAGCCTTGACAACGCGTCGATAAACACCAGCGCGGGAAGCTCGCCGCCTGTGAGCACATAGTCGCCGATTGAGATTTCCTCGTCGATAAACTCGTCGATAACTCTCTGGTCTACACCCTCGTAGTGACCCGCAAGCACGCAGATGTTCTCAAGCTCGCTGAGCTCCTTGAGCCTCTGCTGAGTAAGCGGCTTGCCCTGAGGCGACATATATACAAAGTGAGGCTTGCAGCCGCGCTTTTCGCAGATATTCTCATAGCACAGGGCTATGGGCTCACACTTCATCAGCATACCCATCCCGCCGCCGTAAACCGTGTCGTCGACTCGGCGGTGTTTGTCATGCGCAAAATCACGCAGCTGAACGCAGTTTATCTCGAGCGCCTCGGACTTCTGAGCGCGCCCTATTATGCTCTCACCGAGAACAGCCTCGCACATCTCGGGGAACAGTGTAATCAAATCAATCTTCATCGCCGAAAAGCCCCTTAATCGGTTTTACAAGGACATATCCCCCGTCAACGTTTTTCTCGGTAACAATACTGTCAACAACAGGAACGAGAAACTCCTTTTCGCCGTTCTTCACGGTGTAAACGTCGTTAGCGCCTGTCTTGAAAACATCGGTGATTTCGCCGTAGCAGACGCTGTTGTCATCACTGTCGAGCACCCTGCAGCCGATTAAGTCCTGAATGAAATTCACGCCGTCGGGGAGCTTTACGTCGTCGCGATTTATGTAGAGCACTCTGCCCCTGAGTTTTTGGGCATCCTCGACTGTGTCAACACCCTCGGGCTTAGTCAGAACAATGTTCTTGTGGGGACGCGACTTAACTTTAACCTTAACCGCTCCCTCGTCAAAATAGAGAGTCTTAAACCGTGCGAGATAGTCTGGACTGTCGCACCAGCACTCGACGCGGATTTCGCCGCGCAGGCCGTGCGTGCCGACAACCTTACCCGCTTCTAAAAACTGTTTTTTCATTAATATATCACCGTTTATCCGAATATCTTAAGAATTTTATCTTTATGCTGCATAATGCAGTCGTAACCCTCCTGGATAGTTTCATCCACACTGTTGATGTCGAACAAGGCGGTGTTTTCGTTCTTAATTTGAACTGCGAGGTCAGCCATCTCCATAGACTTGCGTGTGCCGTCGATTGAGTAAACATCGAGAGCTCTCCAGATAACCTTAATCAGACCGTTTATCCCCGGGTTCGGGTCATAGTCCATAATATCAAAGCCTATCGCAAGCACTTTGCCGACACCCATATCCTTGAGGATTTTTACGGGCAAATTATCCTTTGAACCGCCGTCGATAAAGTTATAGTTCTTGTATGTACAGGTTGTATAAATCGCGGGAAACGACATACTCGCGCGCACAGCGGTCTCGAGCGGAACGCCTGTCAGATAATGAATATGGTTGTTTTTGAGACCTTCATCAAACGTTGTAAAAATACACTCGTCGGTTGTGAGAGTATCAACAGTACAGATCGAAAGGTTAATCGGCAGGTCGCGGAAGCTGTTGATATTTTTCATATACATTATCTCGCGGATTACGTCGGAAATCAGCTCGCCCGACTTGAGTCCGTCACGGCGGATATTCTTGTTGAGAACAAGCTGAGCCAGGCCCTTGAAGATAATGCCGTTGTCGATTTCGGCGAGGGTTTTCCAGTGCTTTTTGGCAACGTCAGCCATTTCCTCGGCGGTAAAGCCCATAGCGATAATCGCCGCCATAGCGGCGCCTGAGCTTGTGCCCGACACAAACTGCGGATGAATGCCGAGCTCATAGAGCGCCTTAATCGCGCCGATATGAGCTATGCCCTGCAGTCCGCCGCCCGAAAACGCAATGCCGATACAGTCTTTTCTTTCCTCGCGTGACAGTTTCGTTAATTTCCTCATCTTTCAATCACCTCTGAATCCAAATCCGAATCAAATCTTATTTCGAGAATTTATACACGTTGCAGTACGACTCGGTCTCAACAAAGTAGTCGTACCAGTTATAGAAATCGTCAAAGCTGTAGTCTGCCTGAATGAGTTCGCAGTTCTTGAAGTCTGTATTTTCCTTGATATATTTTATCACATCGTCGCCGTTGGCGAGACGTGAGATATAAACGGTAACCTCGTCGAGCGAATTGAGCTTTTTGTCGCTCTTAAGTTTTTCGAGACTGCTTGTTGACTCCTGGTGAGCTGTGCCGTTGTTCATATATGAATCGGCGAAAGCGGAAATCTTTCCGTTTGTTATTACACCGCGTTTTGACGCGAAGTCCTCGAGCTCAGTTCCAAGGTTCGGATCCATTTCGTCGGTCTGGGCAATCATGGCCTCATCATAGAGCATGAGCTTATCGATAACCTTGTTCCACTCGAGCATAGCCGTGCCGACAAAAACAGCTTTGTCGGTTTTTTTGTCGTAGAGATTTGTTTTGCCGTAGGTGTAGTATGGCTTTACAAAAATCAGCGAAAGCACGCACACAACGACCACACCCGCGGGAACGGCGAGCTTGAGCTTTTCGTTATCGAACAGAGTAAATATTCTGATAAAGCTGAACGCGAACAGCATAGCCACAAACGGCAGAGAAGCCATTACATAGCGGTCGCTGTTGAACGGCGAAACCAGCGAAATTCCGATAAAATATATAATCGGCGGAATAGTGATGAACATCGCCTTGCGGCTGAGCTTTTTCTTTTTTATAAATCTGAAATAAATGAATGACGCCGCGGCAATAACCACGCAGAGGATAAGCAGCCATATCTGACCGAGGAACATATCCTTCGCGAGCACCTCGACATATGTGAAAATCTTGTAGACAAAATAAGTTACTATTGTAATCAAATCAATCGAGATTTTGAGCGAGCCGAAACCTCGGTTGCCGCCGAGCACGTTCTGGATAATATGCGGATAAATCAGCATAGAGAGTCCCGCGCCAACAAGAGCTGTGCCGATAACGAGGAACAAATCCCTAATGCACTTTTCCTTAATCTTGAAGATTAGGAAAATCAGTCCCGTAAGTCCCGCGAAAAGTATGAAGTAATACTGCGTGAGGATGCCGAGGGTAACTATCGGCAAAAGAATGAGACAATCGGTGATTTTCACCGTGTTCTTTTTGTCGTAGAGCCTGAGCATCTGATATACAAACAGCAGTACAAAGAACGTAAGCGTCGCGTACATTCTCAGATAGATCGTGGTGGTAAAGCACGCGATACTCAGAGCGTACGCGGACGTGCCGATAAGAGCGTAGAGGTTGTTGCCTGTTACACGTCTGCCAATCATATAAAGCAGAATAAGAATTCCCGTCATCGCGAGCACGTTAATCGAGTAGGCGAAATAACGGCTGAACTGATTCGGGAAGAACGAGCACACCGTGTGCACAAGCGCGTAATAGAAAGGCGGATGTGACGCGTCTATTACCTGGTTCTCCCATACCTGGGCATAGTTGAAGCGGTCATTTTCGGACACGCTGAGGTACTCGTTGAAGTCCTCTGAGCTGTTCCAGCCGCCGTCAACATTGAGCTGCTTTTGGGTATTAGCGAGGTTGTATGTAAGGAGCTCATCCTCGTGATAGCCCTGTTTTGTCACTATAAAAAATGTGCTTACGCACAGGCTTATGATTATGATTATCGCGAGGATAATCCCCGCTTTTCTGTCGCTTATTTTCATATAAATACCACCTATCTGCCTTCCCCCGGGGGGAAGGTGGTTTTTGCGTCATTTTTTTGATGCAAAAATCGGATGAGGGTCGGCGACAACTACCTCAACATCAATATTGATACTTTAGCACACCGACTTTTGTAATAATCCGACTTTGTTCTAACATTATTCCAGTCTAATTATCAAATGTTTGTTAGAGAGGTTCTTGCAAGTGGCCCATCTCCCGCCTCGCTTTTTTCGGCACCCTCCCCAAAGGGAGGGCATTATAGATAATCTACTTCATCAGAGCCTTTAGTGCTTCGGATAAATTCAACGTCTTTTAGCGCTTCACCGAGCTTTTCGCAGAGCGGCCCGATTACGACATCCTCTGTTTTGAAATGTCCCGCGTCAACCACGGCGATACCGCAATGGTCGGCGGCAATTAGCTGATTGTGCTTTATCTCGCCCGTGAGAAGCACATCCGCTCCGAGCTCAGACGCGAGCGGAGCGAGGTCGCCGCCGCTGCCCGAGCAGATTGCGACGCGCTTTACGGTCTTGTCGCCGAAGGTATAGCGCAGGCCTTTGCAGCCGAGAGCTTCTTTGACTTTGCGCGCGAACTCACGATTGCTCAAAACCTTGTCAAGCTCGCCAATGTAAAGGCACTCACCCTCAACAAAATCAGCGTTCTTTACACCGACAGCGTCAGCAAGACAGGTGTTCACACCGAACTCGGGGCTCAAATCAAGATTTGTGTGCAGACACAGAGCCGACAAGCTGTTTTTTATCAGCTTGTAGACAATACTGTCCGCGTCAATGCTTCTGAGCGGCTCAAAAATAACGGGGTGGTGGCTGATTATCAGCTGCGCTCCGTTGTACAGTGCTTCGTCGATTACCTCGTCGGTTATGTCGAGCGCGACAAGCGCCTTTGTGACATCCATGTTTTCGCTGCCGACGAGAAGTCCGACATTGTCAAAATCCATAGCGCTGTCAAGCGGCGCAAAGCTGTTGACAAACGCCGTGATATCCTTAATTCTTCTCATTTATCATCGACCTCAGTTCATTCAAAAGCCTTTTCGCGGACTCGTCCCCTCGGCTTTTGTTCTCGAGATTCCGTATGTGTTTATTTATATATTTCACGCTTTCTTCTTCAGTTAAATCGAGCTTTCCGACAATTTTGAAAACGCTGCTGACAGAGAGCCTTTTGCCGCTGTAACGCACAAGCATAACTGTATAGTACCTGCCTTTTGAGCTTAGCGCCTTCTGCTCTTTAATATCAAAGCCGTTTTCGTACAGAAACCCTATTAAATCGTCCGAGCGCGTCATGGGCTGGAGTATGAGATTTAACCCGGGATTTTTCACAAGCTCGCTATGAGAGAGTATATCGGCGATAACCTCACCGCCCATACCCGCTATTACGATGTCGGTAATATTGTCGTCCGAGCTGATTGTGGAAAGTCCCGAACCGAGACGGAACTCAATATTCCGAGCGCCGTATTTTTCGGCGGTCAGTCTGCCGCTCTGAAGCGGTTTTTCGCCGATGTCTGACGCAATCGCGGACTCGATTCTGCCCGACTTCAACAGCCAGACAGGCAGATAAGCGTGGTCACTTCCAATGTCAGCAAGCCTTGCGCTCTTCTGCACAAGGCCCGCACATGTTAACAGTCTTTCATCAAGGCTGAAAAGCTTCATTATTTGATAACCGCGTTGATTTTCCCGATAAGCTCGTCAACGTCTACGCCGTGAACCATGCAAGCGTCCTCGATGCTCTCGCCGCGTGAAGCGGGACAGCCGAGACAGTGCATTCCGATTGACATAAATACGGGAGCTGTCTGGGGATACTTGTCGAGTACGTCACCGATTATTGAAGTTTTTGAAATAGCCATAATATTACCTCCAAAATACATTTAGTATATTTTAACATACAAATAATTAATTTTCAATTCTTAATTCTTAACTCTTAATTCTTAATTATTTTAGCTCCGCAATCGTGACTCCGCTCTCACCTTCGCCGAAAGTTCCGAGGCGGAAGGATTTGACGTACCTGCTCTTTCTGAGGTGAGCCTGAATCTCCTTGCGAAGCACGCCCGTACCCTTGCCGTGGATTATCGTAATCTGCTCGATATTGGCGAGAATCGCGCTATCGATTGCGTTGTCCACTGCCATAATCGCCTCGACCGCGCTCATACCGCGCACGTCGATTTCGGTTGTCGGGTGAATATCAACGTTTGACGGAACGTTTCTCAGGCGCTTGCCATACTGCTTTTTGGGCTTGTCATCGGACTTTAAAAGCCTGAGGTTCGAGAGTTTTACTCGGGTCTTGATTATGCCTGCCTGCACGAGAACCTCGTTGTTCTTATCGGGCAGTTCGAGCACGACCGCCTTTTTGTCTATGTCAAAAATCAGCACGTTGTCACCGACTCTGAGCGGTCTCGGCAGCTTATAGTCTGACTCTTCCCTGCTCTGAACGGGATTGGAGCTGTCCTCAAGCTTGTTGATTTCACGGCGGAGCTTTGAGCGCATTGTGCCATCGTCGCCCTTGGTCTTTTTCATTTTTTCCATTTCGTCGAGCAGAGCGTACGCCTGCGCCTTGGTGTTCGCTATAATTCGCTCGGCTTCCTGCTTCGCGCGCTCAATTTCGTTCTCTGCCTTCTGCTTAGCGCGCTGAAGCTCGTTCTCGGCTTTCTGCTTTTCGGTGTTCGCCTTGCCCGTAAGACGCTGAGCATTCTCGAGCTGTTTTTCAAGGCTCTGCCTGCGGCTTTCGAGCGTCTGGACTACGTCCTCGAACTCACGGCTCTCGGCGCTGACGAGTTCCTTCGCGTGCTCGACAACATTCGCGTCCATACCGAGACGTTTGCTTATCGCGAAAGCGTTGCTCTTTCCGGGCATACCGATGAGCAGCCTGTAGGTCGGGCGGAGGGTTTTTACATCAAACTCGCAGCCGCCGTTCTCAATGCCCTGCGTTCTCAGCGCATATTCCTTGAGCTCCGCGTAGTGGGTAGTGCTCGCGATTTTAGCGCCCTGTTCTCTGAGCTTTTCGAGTATGGCGATAGCGAGCGCCGCACCCTCGACAGGGTCGGTGCCCGCGCCGAGCTCGTCAATCAGCGCAAGGCTTGATGAGTTAGCCTTTTTCATAATTCCGATTATGTTTGTGATGTGAGCCGAGAAGGTCGAAAGGCTCTGCTCAATGCTCTGTTCGTCGCCGATATCGACGAGCACACGTCTGAACACAGAAAGCTCACTGTTTTCGGCGGCAGGAATCATCAGACCGCACATAGCCATAAGCGTGAGCAGTCCGATAGTTTTGAGTGTCACGGTTTTACCGCCCGTATTTGGTCCTGTGATAACGAGCGTGTCAAAATCCTTGCCGAGAGATACGTCAATCGGCACAACATTCTGCGGATTAATAAGCGGATGACGCGCCTGTTTGAGGTCGATTACTCCCTTGTCGTTGAGTATGGGCATGACCGCCTTCATCGAGTACGCCATATCGGCTTTGGCAAAGATTAAATCGAGCTCAGTCAGGCACTTGCAGCTGCCGATAATCACGTCGGCATATGAGCCCGCGAGCGAGGAAAGCTCATAGAGAATACGCTCGATTTCTGCTTCTTCCTTGGCGACAAGCACCTTGATGTCGTTGTTAGCCTGAACAACGCCCATAGGCTCAATAAAGACCGTCTGACCGCTTGAGCTTGTGTCGTGGACGAGTCCGGGGACGTTGCCGCGGCACTCCGCCTTGACGGGTACGACGTATCTGCCGTCACGCTGGGTAACGATATTGTCTCTGAGATATTTCTGATAAGTTGAACTGCGCACGATTTTGTCGAGCACCTCGCGAGCCTTTGAGGACGCTGTGCGGATTTTACGCCTTATATCGGCGAGCGCGGGCGACGCGGTGTCGAGAAACTCCTCGTCAATCGTTATCGCGGTTGTGATTCGTTCCTCCAAAAACTTGTTTGCTACAAGCCCCTGGAACAGCATATCAAGCGAGGTGTTTGTGTTTTCGCACTTGTTGTGCCAGCTCTTGACAGAGCGGATTGTACGCAGTGTTCCCGCGATTCTGAGCAGCTCGCGCGCGGTAAGCATACCGCCCGCTTCTCCCCTGCGCAGCTCGTTGGCGATATTTTTCATACCGCTGAATGACGGCGCGCCGTATTTACCCGTGAGCGTATAGGCATCGTCGGTCATCTGAATATTGCGCTTCGCGAGCTCGAGCTTGAACTCGGGTTCAAGGCTGAGCGCCGCCTCTTTGGATTCCTCGCAGGATGTTTTGTCGGATAGAATTTTTAAAATCTTGTTTAGCTCAAGAGCTGTATAATGTTTATCCATATCTCTACCTTATGTATTTTTCAAATTCAGGTGCGGGTGTCCCGCCCGCCACTGACTACTAATCACTGACCACTAACCACTTTTTTATGTAATACTTTTAAGAAACTGCAAAGTCCTGAAATTTCTTTCTAAAATAAATCTGATGTATTCTTCACTGCAGAAGTTCAGCGTCTTTAAGTCAGCCTCGGGAATACTGAAGCCGAAGAGCTTTTCGCTGTCCGCGTAACAGCAGTGGCGCAGAGCCTTAAGCGAGCTGAGATTGAGGTTTATCTTATAATCTACGAGCTCTGATTTTTCGAAACAATCCCTGCAGATAAGCTGTCCGGAGCTCGGCAGAAACGCCATATTCTGCTTTTCATATTCTCCGCATTCCCTGCACATCATAATGTCGGGCATATATCCCGCGATGCACATCAGCCTAAGCTCAACGCAGGGCTTTATGATGTTCATAGGACGCTTGTTTTCGCTGAGCAGATACAGCGCGTTGAGCACAAGGCTGAGCTGCTCGGACGATTCTTGTTCCTTGGGACAAATTGCGGCAGCCAGCTCGCAGAAATATTGGGCACAGTAGGTATTCTCGATACTCTTTGACAGCCCCGAAAAAAGCTTCAGGGCCTTGGCGTCACCCACTATATAGCTGTCCTTACCCTTGTGTAGAGTGAGTCTTGAATAGCACAAAAGTCCCGTCGCGGCGCACTTAGGGCTTTTGATATCCTTTGCGCCGTGGGCGAAACCTTTTATTATGCCATGGCTTTCGGTAAGCATTGTTACGAGCTTATCCTTCTCACCTATATTCTGCTCTTTGACTATCAGTCCGTTCGTTATGAACTTCATTGTTGTTCTCCGTTTTGTCCGCAACCTTATCGTTGTGGATACTTTTGTACAGCAGATAGTCATAAATCCTGCCGCTGTACCAGAACGCGTTCCACGCGTCAAATTCATTCATTTCTATCACCGAGTTTAGTGTTGCACCTCGGCAATTAATTATTGATAGAAAAAAATAGAAATAATTACGAAATGCGAATTGCGAATTAATCGAAATCTTTTTCGTCGTAGCCGAAATTACGCATAAGCTGAATACTGTTTCGCCAGTCCTCCTTGACCTTTATCCACGTCTGGAGGAAAACCTTGCAGTCAAAAAACCGTTCCATATCCTGTCGGGAATATGTTGAAATCTTCTTGAGCATAGAACCTTTTTTGCCAATCAGAATACGCTTATGGGTTTCGCGCTCACAATAGATTGTAGCGTCGATGTCGAGAATATCCTTGCCCTCGCGCATACGCATTTTCTCGATAACAACAGCTATGCCGTGAGGAATTTCCTTGTCGCAGAGTCTGAGTATTTTTTCGCGTATCATCTCGCTCGCGAGCACACGCTCGGGCTGGTCAGTGAGCGTGTCGTCCTCAAAGAAATGTCCTCCCTCCACAGCCTGTGACATAAGCTCGTCCTCGAGGTCTGAAAGACCGCTTCCGTCCTGTGCGGAAACAGGCACAACCGCGTCAAAATCGTGGAGCTTGCTGTAGGAAAGAATCTGCTTCATCAGCGCGTCCTTTTCCTTGAGCATATCAATCTTGTTAATCGCGAGAATTGACGGTATTTCCATTGCCTTGATTTTCTCAATCAGACCGAGCTCGGCAGGACCGGGCTCTTTGTCCGCCTCGACAACAAGCATTACGCAGTCAACTCCGCCCATGCTCTCGCTGACGGAGCGTACCATATATTTGCCGAGGCTGTTCTTGGGCTTGTGCATACCGGGAGTATCCACAAAAACAAGCTGTGTGTCGCCCTCGGTGAGCACGCCCGTAATACGGTTGCGCGTAGTCTGCGGCTTGCTCGAGACTATGGCGATTTTCGCTCCGAGAAGCCTGTTCAGAAGCGAGCTTTTTCCGACGTTCGGACGTCCTACTATAGCAATAAACGCTGATTTTTTGTTATTTAATTCATTTCTCATTTCATTTTTCTCATTTCTCATTTAAAAAAAGCCGCCACAAAGTGACGGCAATTTATTTTTTCTTGAATTTAAATCCGCCGATAAACACTACTGATATTATAAGTGAAAGTACAAATAAAATCAATAGCCACGGACGGCTTATAAAAAACGCTGCTATATACTGAATTCTCACGATATCAAAATAGAAAACGAACGCGATAGCGACAGCCACTGCAGAAAGGATAAGCACCGCCGCCGCGGAAACGTCTTTGGCTGTTTTGATATGGCTGTTGCGCTTCTTTGTCACGAGGTCGCAGACGTTCTCGATTGCGGTGTTAAAGAGTTCAGCCGCGATAATCGAACCGATAAGGAAAAGCA
The DNA here is from genome assembly GCA_024690465.1 of Ruminococcus sp. GTDB lineage: Bacteria > Bacillota > Clostridia > Oscillospirales > Acutalibacteraceae > Ruminococcoides. The sequence continues at coordinate 3,697 of JAILPC010000129.1, read as the reverse complement.
AAACCGCCCACTGAGACTTGGACAAATCGTAAAAAAAGCTGAACACTATTACATAGACAGCGGCAACCAGGTGAAAACGCAGGTGCCCCTCGCTTCTGACAGCGTTCCATATTCCCGAGAACGCCGCGCCGAAGCTCATCAGCTGTTTTCTCATTCCTCAATAATATAGCTTGAGGACGCAGGAAGACCCAGAGCCTCCATAACGTACTCTTCTTTTTCTCTCATTCTTACCTTTTCCATATTTTCAACATGGTCGTAACCGAGCAGATGAAGAACGCTGTGGGCTGTGAGATAGCCGATTTCGCGCTGCAGAGAATGACCGAACGCGTCAGCCTGTTCAACTGCTTTTTCAACAGAGATTACAACGTCACCGAGGATTTTCGCGCCTGTCTCGAGGTTGGTGTCATACTCGCCGTTCTCACCCATGGGGAACGAGAGCACGTCTGTGGGCGCGTCGATATTCCTGTACTGTTTGTTGAGTTCTCTGATTCCTTCGTTATCAGTGAAAGTCACGCTGATTTCAGCAGGCTCGCTGAACTTCTCAAGTTCCAGCACTGCATGACAGCAGCGTCTGATGAGCATACGCAATCCCGTAGGGATTTTGACAGCTTTCTGGTTGTTGGTGATAATAACTCTAATCTTTTTTTCTGTCATATTTTGTTACCTCATTTTTCTCATACGCTTTGATAATATCCTGAACAAGGCGGTGTCGCACAACGTCCTTTTCGTTAAACCTGCACTGAGCGATGTCAGGTATTGCCCTCAATATTCTGAGACAGTCTTTTAGGCCGCTCTTAGCCCCGTGAGGAAGGTCGATTTGTGTTATGTCGCCTGTTATAACCATTTTACTGTTGAAGCCCAGACGTGTGAGGAACATCTTCATCTGTTCCTTGGTTGTGTTCTGAGCCTCGTCAAGAATGATGAAGCTGTCGTCGAGCGTGCGGCCTCTCATATACGCGAGCGGCGCTATTTCGATATTGCCGCGCTCAACATATTTCTGGTAGGTTTCAACTCCAAGCATATCAAACAGAGCGTCGTAAAGAGGTCTGAGATAAGGGTCGACCTTGCTCTGTAAATCGCCGGGGAGAAAACCGAGCTTCTCGCCCGCTTCAACCGCGGGACGTGTAAGGATAATACGGTTGACCTGCTTACTTCTGAACGCCGTAACCGCCATTGCCACCGCGAGATAGGTTTTGCCAGTTCCCGCGGGACCAACACCGAAGGTAATTGTGTTTTCGGAGATGGACTTACAGTACTTTTTCTGACCGATAGTCTTGGGCTTGATGGGTTTGCCCTTAGCTGTAATGCAGATACAGTCATCGGCAAGCTGGCTGAGATTCTCGCTCGAACCGTCCTTTACCATTGATATACAATAGCGAACGTTCTGCTCGCTGAGGGTCTCGCCTCGGTTGATGAAGTGCATAAGCGCTTCAATCACCTTGCCTGTCTTGAAAACGTTCTCTTCGTCGCCCGAAATCTTGAGCTCATCGTCGCGAACGGTTACCCTGACGTCAAACTCTCTTTCAATGAGCTTGATATTCTCATCGTAGCTGCCGAAAAGCGCTACGGCGTGCTCTGTTCTTCCGATACTAAAAAATTTGTCCGTAAACAGTCCTCCTACCATCGGGAAATTCTATCCCGATTTTGCATATTATAACACAACAAGTATACAAATGTCACCATATATTTTAAAGAAAAATAAAAAATTGTACAAGTTTGTCACAAATGTGCATACATACTCAACATTTGTCAGTCATCAAGCGCAAATTGTACAAATACTTTTGACTGATTTCTATTATTTTTCCAATTATATTCAATTTAAATCGTCAAATTTCGTTTTTGGTATGATTAGTATTGACTTTTTGGAGCCGGTATATTATAATGATTAGCTGTAAAGTAAAACCCTTTACAGCTTTAAAGGTGATGCTTAATGGAAAAGAATATTGAAATATCTTTGCTTTATGACTTTTACGGTCAGCTGCTCAAAGAACAGCAAAGGCAGGCAGTCACGCTGTACTACAACGACGACCTCTCCCTCTCCGAAATCGCCGAACAGCTCGGTATAACACGACAGGGTGTGCGCGACGCGATAAAAAGGAGCGAGACTCTGCTTTTTAACTACGAAACAAAGCTCGGACTATACAAAAGGTTCAAGGAGGTTGAGACAGGGCTTTATGAGATTGAAGCCCTTGCCGAAAACCTTAAAGCAAACTACGACACAAAGACGGCGGACAAGATAATATCCACCGCAAAATCTTTACACGAATAGAGGTGGCGTTATGGCATTTGAAGGACTTTCAGAGAAACTGTCAAAAGCATTTAAGCGCCTTAAAAACAAAGGTAAGTTAAACGAATCCGACGTTAAGGAGGCTATGCGCGAGGTGCGCCTGGCTCTGCTTGAAGCGGACGTTAACTATAAGGTAGCCAAGGAGTTTACCGCGAAGGTTACCGAGAGGGCCGTCGGTTCGGACGTTATGGAAAGTCTCACGCCCGCCCAGATGGTTATCAAAATCGTAAACGAAGAGCTCACCGCTCTTATGGGTTCGGAAACCGCCAGGCTTGAGTTCAGCTCGAAGCCGCCCACAGTCATTATGATGTGCGGTCTTCAGGGTTCGGGTAAAACAACTCACAGCGGAAAGCTCGCGCTTATGCTCAAGAACCAGAACCACCGTCCGCTGCTCGTCGCCTGCGACGTATACCGTCCCGCCGCGATTGAACAGCTCAAGGTTGTTGGAAACAAGGCGGGCGTTCACGTTTTTGAGATGGGACAGGATAAGCCTGTTAAAATCGCTAAGGAAGCAATCAAACACGCCAAGGATTACGGCAACGACATTGTCATCATAGACACCGCGGGCCGACTCCATATAGATGAAGAACTGATGAACGAGCTCAAGGAGCTCAAAGCAGCGGTTAATCCCGACGAAATCCTGCTCGTCATCGACTCGATGACAGGTCAGGACGCCGTAAATGTAGCTAAGAGCTTTAACGAGCTGCTCGAAATTTCGGGCACAATCATCACAAAGCTCGACGGCGACACACGAGGTGGTGCCGCGCTGTCGGTCAAGGCCGTTACGGGCTGTCCGATTAAGTTTGCGGGCACGGGCGAAAAGCTTGAGGATATCGAGCAGTTCCACCCCGATAGAATGGCAAGCCGTATTCTCGGAATGGGCGATATGCTCACGCTTATCGAACAGGCTGAACAGAAGCTGGACGAAAAGAAAGCCGAAGAAGTCGCGAAGAAGATGCTCCAGAACAAGATGGACTTCAACGACCTGCTCGACCAGTTCAGCCAGATTAAGAAGATGGGACCTCTCAAGGGTATTCTCTCAAAAATCCCGGGTGTCGGCAACAAGCTTGACGACGCGGACATCAATGACAGAGCAATCGACTGGATGCAGGCGATTATCCTCTCGATGACACCCGCCGAGAGAGCGAAGCCCGACCTCATCAACCCGAGCCGTAAGCGCAGAATTGCCGCGGGCTCAGGCAGGAGTGTTGAGGAAGTCAACAGACTGTTAAAACAGCTCAGAGAGATGCAGAAGATGATGCGTCAGTTCAACTCAAAGGGCAAGAAACGCCGTATGCGTATGCCTCCCGGAATGGAAGGTATGATGGGCGGCGGAGGCTTCCCGGGATTATAGCGTACATTAAACATTAAAAATTAAAAATGAAACATATTGGTTGCGGCGGAAGAGAA
>JAILPC010000147.1 GCA_024690465.1 Ruminococcus sp. | reverse complement strand
CTTTTCGGCAATTCCCAAAGCCTGTTCATAGTCCTCGGTCAGAAGAAGCGCTACACTATCCTTTGAGAGTCCTAATCTGCCGACAGCGTTGATTCTTGGAACAAGAGTAAAGCTGACATTACCTGAAGTTACTTCTTTATCCTTTAATCCCGAGACTTCAACAAGCGCGCGGATACCCGCGCGGTCTCCGCTGTTAATAATTTCAAGTCCACGCTTGACAAAAACTCTGTTTTCGTCAACAAGCGGAACAATATCACCGATTGTACCGATACAGACAAAATCGGAGTAATTATCAAGGAGCATATTGATATCGGCGTATTCTCCCTCAATAGCGTAAACAAGTTTGAAGGCAACACCTACACCCGAAATCTGCTTGAATCTGCTCTGGCAATCCACCCTGTGCGGGTCAACAACAGCGCAGGCATCGGGAAGCATAGACTCCAACGGCATATGGTGGTCTGTAACAACAGTATCTATTCCCAGAGAACTCGCGTATGCTATTTCTTCTATAGCGGAAATTCCTGTATCTACAGTTACAATCAGATTTACATTGAAATTATTAAGTGTATCAACCGCGTTTTTATGCATACCGTATCCTTCACTCTCACGGTCGGGTATGTAGTACATAACGTCGGCTCCGAGAGTTTCAAGATACGAATAGAGCAGCGCTGTAGCGGTCACTCCGTCAGCGTCAAAATCGCCGTACACGCAAATTTTTTCACCGCTTTCGATAGCGGTTTTTATGCGTTCAACAGCTTTGTCCATATCCGCAATTTCAAAAGGGTCGTCAATAATACCGTCATCGGACAGGAAATTTTGAATATCGCGATCTGAAGTTATTCCGCGTATATCTAACAGCGCCGAAACAATAGGCGATAATCCGTATCGTTCGCCTAATATTTTAGCGTTTTCTTTATTCAGTTTTGCAACTGACCATTGTTTCATTTATTTTCAATCCTAATTATTGTAATCCATTAGCTTCTGAGCGTGAGCCAATGCGGTTTCAGTAACCTGAACACCGTCAAGTATACGGGCGAGTTCACGCAAACGGCCGTTTGTATCAAGAAGATTAATCTCTGTAAACGTTCTGCCTTCACGCACATTCTTTTTGATGAGAAAATGACTGTCGGCGAGCGCGGCAATCTGAGCCTGGTGTGTAACGCAGATTACCTGACGTGACTGAGATACTTCCTTAAGCTTCATTCCGACCTTCTGAGCGGCAGAACCTGATATACCTGTATCAACCTCGTCAAAAATAAGCGTATCGATTACGTCAGTAGACGCAAGAACAGTTTTAATAGCGAGCATCATACGCGAGAGTTCACCGCCCGATGCGATTTTAGCGACAGGCTTCGGGGCTTCACCCGGGTTAGCGGAAATAAGCAGTTCAATCCTGTCCTGTCCGTTCTCCCTGAGCTCTGTTTTTTCACGGAATACAACAAGCTCAACACCCGGCATATCAAGATAGTTCATCTCTTTTTTTACTTTGGACTCAAAATCACGCGCTGTCTTTGTTCTGCTCTCAGACAGTTTGTCGGCAATACTCTGAGCCTTTGCTTTTGCCTGAGCGCATTTTTCCCTGAGTTCGTTTGCGTTATTGTCAAATTCAAGAAGCATAGAAAGCTCATTTTTCGCCTTATCTAAAAACTCGAGCATGTCCTCTTCGGTTTTGCCGTATTTGCGCGACAGCTTGTTAAGCAAATCGAGCCTTTCCTCGATTTCCTCTAACCGATACGGATTCTCCTCGCTTCGGTCGATTGCCTGAGCAATATCGTTGCCGACATCCCGAATTTCATAATACAAGTCGTTGAGACGACTGAATATCGGTTCAAATTCGGGATTTAAGTCGCTTGCTTTCTGAAGTGACGTAACGGCGTCATCGAGAATATCAACAGCTCCCGCAGTGTTATTTCCGTCGAGATAATCCTTTGCCTTGTGAAGCGCTGACGTAATCTTCTCCGCGTTCATCAAAACGCGTCTTTCATCAGCAAGTGATTCGCTTTCACCTACAGAAATATCGGCTTCTTCAAGCTCGTTCACCTGATAAGAAAGCAGGTCAATGCGCTGCTCACGGTTTGTTTCGCTCTTCAGAAAATCGTTATATTCCTTTTCGAGCCTTTTATAGTTTTTGAATTCGGCATTATACTCGGAAATCAACTCTTGATTATCCGCCAGATTATCAATATATGTAATATGGGTTTCGGGCGAAAAAAGCTCATAACTCTCGTGCTGACCGTGAATATTTATCAAATTCAATCCAAGCTCACGGAGAAAGGACACATTTGCGGGTCTGCCGTTGATTCGGCAGGTATTTTTGCCCGAAGTTGACAGTGTTCGACTGATAACAAGCTCGTCGTCATCAACGCTGTATCCGTTTTCTGCGAGTTTGGATTTTACAATATCATTGATGTCACTGAAAGTCGCGAAAACAGAGGCGTTATCAGCGCCGTTGCGGATAATCTCCTTGCTGGTGCGATGTCCCATAACAGCGTTAATAGCGTCAATAACAATACTTTTGCCCGCGCCTGTTTCACCCGTAAGTATATTAAGCCCGGAGTAAAGCTCTGTTTCGGATTTTTCGATAACTGCAATGTTTTCAATAAATAATGAAGTTAGCATAATAATCCTTATAAGTACTTTTGTATCTCAAACACAAAGTTATTAGCCTGCTCATTATCGGCACATACGATGAAAATTGTGTCATCACCCGCGATAGTTCCGACGATACCTTTAAATTCAATTGAATCAATTGAAGCGCAGATAGCGTTAGCCATACCTGCCAGAGTTTTAATGACAACAATATTCTGAGCAGGTTTAACAGATACAACTGAGCTGTTGATAAAACCGTTAAAGCCGCCGCTTGCGTCTGCTGAGTTCTTTGAATACGAGGTATATCTGTACTTACCGTCATTCGAAAGTGTTTTCAGCAGTCTGAGCTCCTTGATATCTCGCGAAACGGTTGCCTGAGTTACGTTATATCCCTTATCCTTTAATCGCGAAAGAAGCTCTTCCTGTGTTTCAATTGAATAGTCATTAATTAATTCCAGAATAATTGCCTGTCTGCGTGTTTTCATCAGGATTTTCTCTCCTTTAACTTTTCATTTAAATGTTGATAGAAATTTCTTTTATATAATGTGATAAGCTTTAACGGCTTATCAGATTTTTTGATTATAATCAAATCGCCCGGAGTGATTTCAATGTTTTTTTCACCGTCAATCGAAAGGATTGCGGGGGTATCATCATTTACCTTGACCTTAGCGGTAAGAACGGCTCCGCCGTCAAACACAACTGAACGGGATATAAGCGAATGAGGACATATCGGTGTAAGCAAGATACAATTCATACCCGGATAGATTACCGGTCCGCCTGCCGATAATGAATAAGCGGTTGAACCTGTCGGCGTTGAAAACAGTATACCGTCAGCTCTGTATGTAGAAATCGGAGAATTATCGAGCGAAACCGAAATATCAATTATGCGTGACAGCTGACCGCGGGCAAGCGTTGCGTCGTTTACGGCGAGGTAGTTTTCCGTATCACCGTTTTTATGTTTGACTGTTACGTCAAGCAGCATACGATTCTGAATGTCATAATCATTATTGAGAATACGTTTCAGGTCGGCAATACTGTCAGGTTCAACCTCGGCGGCAAATCCAAGTCTGCCGACATTGACGCCAATCATCGGCTTAAAGTACTTCGCAGCGTGCTTGGCGGAATGGATTATTGTTCCGTCTCCGCCTACTGTTATCGCGGCGTCACAAGCTCTGAAGAGCTCGTCGTGAGGTTTATCCTCAAGGATTTCCGCGCCGCTTTCACTTAGCATTTGAGCGATATCCGAGGCGAGAGATATTGCCATTTTTTTATCCTTGTTAACTATAAGAGCAATTTTCATCATTATCTGTCCAGTTCTTCGTGAGATTTTTTTACAAGTTCCTCGGGTGTAATCGAGACAAACGACTCTGGATTATCTGTTTTTTTCAGATAAATAAGGTACTCAATATTACCCTCGGGTCCTTTAACAGGGGAAAAATCAAGTCCCAGAACACTGAAGCCGTTATCAAGGCAAAAATTGTATATTGACTCTACCACCTCAATATGAACGGCAGGGTCACGAACAACACCTTTTTTTCCTACCTTTCCCCTGCCTGCCTCAAACTGAGGTTTAATCAGACACACCGCCTCGGCGTTATCGGAAAGAAGTTTATACGCTACAGGCAGCAGGAGCTTAAGTGAAATAAAGCTGACGTCAATTGAGAAAAACTCAATCTTTTCGGGAACCTGTTCTTCGGTAACGTTGCGCATATTTGTGCGTTCCATATTAACAACGCGTTCATCTGTTCGCAATTTCCACGCAAGCTGTCCGTATCCGACGTCAATTGAATACACCTTTTTGGCGCCGTTCTGAAGCATACAATCGGTAAATCCGCCTGTTGAAGCGCCGATATCCATTGTAATTTTGTCAGTCAAATCGAGATTATACTCTTTAATCGCCTTTTCCAGCTTAAGTCCGCCGCGGCTGACATATTTCAGCTTTTTGCCCCGAAACTCAATATTGATATTCTCATCATAGGACTGTCCCGCTTTGTCGGCTTTCTGATTATTGACATATATTTCGCCCGCCATAATTACGGCTTTGGCTTTTTCACGGCTTTCGGCAATTCCGCGTTCCGTTACAAGTACGTCAAGTCTTTTTTTCATATGTTTTCCTTAATAATTTTAACCATTCCATTATCATCAAGCTCAAGTTCGCTGAGTGATTCGAGCACGGTTTCGTGACGAACAAACCTATCCTTGATGCCGTGAATCTTGTAGAAAAAGTTTTTGCCGGTCTTTTTGAGCTCATAACCGAATGATTCTCCGATTCCGCCCGCGACAAGACTTTCCTCAAAGAAGAATATCCTTTTACTCATTGAGGCTATTTCGACAGATTTTGGATCTATAGGTTTTATTCTGCACAGTTTAATAATATTGATATTAATACCCTGCTCAGAAAGTTTTTCTTTAGCTTTGCAGGCAAAAGAGAACAATCTGCCGTATGTAACAAGGGTAATTCCCGCGTCCTCGTCGCCGTAAAGGTCAAAATCAATACTGTGATTGGCGTAGTCGTCGGGAAGATAAAGCTCACCGCCGCGAGGATATCTGACAGATACAAGTCCTTTGCACATATAAGCTGCGGCATTTAGCGAATGCTTAAGCTCTGAAAAATAACACGGTGAAAAAATCGTTGTGTTGGGAATTGTATTAAGCATACTTACATCAAATGTTCCCTGATGTGTTTCGCCGTCGTCACCTACAATTCCCGCACGGTCTACTGCCAGAATAATATGTAGATTCTGGATAGCGGCATCGTGAATAAGCTGGTCAAAACCGCGCTGTAAGAACGTTGAATACACGGCAAAAAACGGAATAATTCCCTTTGTTGCAAGACCGCACGCGAATGTTATTGCGTGTTCTTCGGCAATACCAACGTCAAAAAATCTTGTCTTGAATTCCTTTGAAAACTCGGAAAGACCTGTTCCCAGAGTCATAGCGGCGGTGATAGCGACAATCTTTTTGTCGTCGTTTGCCATTCTGCATAGTTCTTCCGCGAATATTGCGGAGAAGCCCTGCTGACTCGAAAGAGGTTCGCCTGTATTTATGTCGAATTTTCCGATTCCGTGGAATTCTTTCGGATGTGATTCCGCGGGCTCGTAGCCCTTGCCCTTCTTGGTAACGACATGGACAAGCACGGGCTCGTTCACCTTTTTGGCGAGCAGCAAAGCATTATTGAGCTCATCTATATCATGACCGTTTACAGGTCCGAGATAAGTATAGCCGAGAACATCAAAGAGAGTGTTTTTGTAAATCAGGTTTTTCAGCTTTGATT
>JAILPC010000098.1 GCA_024690465.1 Ruminococcus sp. | reverse complement strand
ACCACTGCTCATAGAGCTATTGTGGAGCGGGACTTTCCCGCTCTTTTTCTTTTCGCTGCAATCGGGCTGTAAGCGAAAAGCAATAAACTGTCAAAAACAGTAATAATAGCAAAAAATTCGTTGAAAAATTAATAACGCTTTGATATAATTAACTTGAGTTGGTATAACTTTTTATAACTTTTTCACTAAAAGTAAAGCAAAGTCCTTTAAATAGGACAGGAGTTTGTGAGATAATAGTAATAAGCTAGTAATAAGCTAGAATTATTATTGTTTTGGAGAAAAGATATGGCTAAGAATAATGCAAATATTGGATTTGAAAAACAGATTTGGGATGCTGCCTGTGTGTTATGGGGGCACATTCCTGCGGCTGAATACAGAAAGGTGATCGTAGGTTTGATTTTCCTGCGGTACATTTCCTCTGCGTTTGAGAAGCGATACAACGAGCTTGTTGCCGAAGGTGACGGCTTTGAGGATGAACCCGACGCCTACTTGATGGATAATATCTTTTTTGTCCCTGAAAAAGCTCGTTGGTCTGTTGTGTCTGCAGCAGCTCATACGCCCGAGATCGGCAAAGTAATTGACGATGCTATGCGAGCCATCGAGGACGAGAACAAAACGCTGAAAAATGTTCTTCCCAAAAACTACGCAAGCCCCGATCTTGACAAGCGAGTGTTGGGCGACGTCGTTGACCTGTTCACCAATATGGATATGTCCGACACCGAGGACAGCAAGGACTTGCTCGGCAGGACTTATGAATACTGCATCGCTCAGTTTGCCGCCTATGAAGGCGTAAAAGGCGGCGAGTTCTACACGCCGTCAAGCATCGTCAAAACCATCGTTTCCATACTCAATCCTTTTGAGAATTGTCGTGTATATGATCCCTGCTGCGGCAGTGGCGGTATGTTTGTGCAGAGCGCAAAGTTCATTCAGGCGCACAGCGGCAACAGGGGTAACATTTCTGTCTATGGTCAGGAGAGTAACGCCGACACTTGGAAGATGGCAAAGATGAATATGGCAATCCGAGGAATCGACGCTGACTTCGGTCCATATCATGCCGATACCTTCTTTAATGATTTACATAAAACGCTAAAAGCCGATTTCATTATGGCGAATCCGCCGTTCAATCTCTCCAACTGGGGACAGGACAAGCTCAAGGACGATGTGCGTTGGAAGTACGGCATACCGCCTGCGGGCAACGCCAACTATGCGTGGATCCAGCATATGATCCATCACCTTGCGCCAAACGGAAAAATCGGTCTGGTTCTGGCGAACGGCGCACTCTCTACACAGTCGAGCGGCGAAGGTGAGATTCGTAAAAATATCATTGAAGCGGATTTGGTTGAGGGTATCGTTGCAATGCCCACGCAGCTTTTTTACAGCGTTACCATTCCCGTTACGCTGTGGTTTATCACCAAGAACAAAAAGCAAAAGGGCAAGACGCTCTTTATTGACGCTCGCAAAATGGGTTATATGGTAGATCGCAAGCACCGTGACTTTACCGACGAGGATATCCAAAAGCTCGCCGATACTTTCCGTGCCTTTCAGGATGGCACATTAGAGGAAGTCAAGGGCTTTTCCGCTGTGGCAACTACGCAGGAAATAGCCAAACAGGACTATATCCTCACACCCGGTCGCTATGTCGGTATTGAGGAGCAGGAGGACGACGGCGAACCATTTGACGAAAAGATGAAACGCCTGACCTCCGAACTTTCTGATATGTTCAAAAAATCGCACGAGCTAGAAAATGAGATCAGAGAGAAATTAGGGGCGATTGGTTATGAGCTTAATTAATAAAGAATACTATCTTATATTTGATACTAATGTCCTATTTCAAAAATATGATAAGAAAGCGGATTTTACAACATTTTCATTTAATTCGACTTTTAAAAATGTTATTGATATGGTTAATCAATTAGATATATACGAACAAGTGACAATTGTAATTCCTGAAGTCACTTGGAATGAAATGAAAAAGCAGATTGTTGATGCACATCACAAAAAAGTCGATGAATACAAATCATATATAACCAAATGGATTCTACCTGAATTTTCGATTAGCGAGATTAAAATTGATGATTATTTAGAATATATTACAAAAGAAATAGATACTTATAAAAGCGAAATACAGTCTGGAATAAACAACATAATGGTGTTACCAATTCCAAGCGATAATCGTTTTAAAGGAATTGTTCAACGCGCTTTTGATAAAGCACCTCCATTTGGTGGAAAAGAAAAGAACTCTGATAAAGGATTTAAAGACGTTTTAATTTGGGAAAGTATACTAGAGTTAACTTTTTCACATAAATATGCAAATATCCTTTTTTACACAAAAGACAAGGGCTTTAAAGAAATACTGAAAGAAGAATTTCAAGAAACAAATCATGATGCAGATATTTCAATTCTATCTTCAGAAGATGAAATAAAATCTGCTTTAGAGGAATGGGCTAAAGCAATTGATATTTATAAGTACCAGCCAATTGAACCATATTTTGAAAACCGCGATTTTATTGAATGGCTTCAATCTCCTGATTTTGAAATTCAAATGATTGATCGTGATTATGGATTAGTGGAAAAAAGCAGATTGATAACGGAAACATGTTTGAAACTAAAAAATTATGATAACATCAATATCATTAATGAGTCAGAACAATCCATAGACTATAGCGTTGATGTAACGCTTGAAATAAGCTACAAGTTTAAGGGCGGTGGAACTATTAAAGAAACAGTAGATGTTACCGTTATTGTAGAGAACATTTTAGGAGAGTACTATTCAGTTGAAGATGCTTTTAGAACAGACGATGAATATTCAACGGATAATAGCGAGGAGAGTTAGCGTTGTTAGATAAATGGTCCATAAGAAAAATTTGCGACATTATAGATGTTAATCCTAAAGAATCTTTATCCAAAGGAAAAACAGCCAAGAAGATTCCAATGGATACTCTTCGTCCGTTTTGCAGAGATATTTTAAAGTATGAATTGTCAGAATACTCTGGTGGAGTAAAGTTTAGAAACGGCGATACAATTATGGCGAGAATAACGCCTTGCCTTGAAAACGGAAAAACCGCCAAAGTTAGTATTTTAGAGGACAATGAAGTTGGATTTGGCTCTACGGAATATATTGTATTTCGAGCTATAGATGGCATTTCGGACGAAGATTTTATTTACTATCTTGTATGTAGCCCTATTGTGCGTGAGCCTGCAATAAAATCTATGGTGGGTTCGTCAGGCAGGCAGCGAGTACAAACTGACGTGCTTAAAAATCTTAAGATTTGTGTACCTGATTTAGAAACTCAATGCAAAATTGGTTCATTGTTAAAATCCATAGATGATAAGATTTTGCTAAACACAAAGATAAATGAAAATTTAGCGGCTTAAATCTTAACCTGCGATACATCTATTTCACCGTTCATCAGCTTTGGTAAAAGGGTGTCTCGAAGAGTAGCAAGGTAACGATTTTCATACTCCAATGCTCTTTGTTGCTCAAACAGCGGCGAACAAAAGCGTTGAAATTCAGTCAATGTTTCATTATCAGGGATAACAGCACTAAAATTCTTCAATGTGCTACCTGATACCTCTTTGAATGTTGAGCCTGAAGCAACATTTTCTATTGCAGAAAGATTTTCTTTCAGGTAATAGTATACAAATGCGTTCCCTACATTGCTAAACGGCACGATAGATTTAAAGCCTTGATTTGTACTAACTTGATCGTCTGCAATAGCAATATATCCGATAGGCGCACGAGAACTGAACAGTATAGTGCCTTTTGGCATAAGGGTTGCACTACTTTTGGCTAGTCCTAATTCTGTAATATCTGTTTCGCCGTGAGCAACAAATTTAGATTTGTCATTAGATAAGTCCTTAGGGGTAATCCACGCTATTCCGTTGCTCGTATAGTATTCTTCAACCTTTTTTGACGGAGTGCCGCCACCAATGACATTGCCAAAATCGGAAACAGTGCCCATTTTCCAATTCGGATCAGCATTGGTGATAAACAGGTCTACGAAATACGCCTGCGCCTGCTGTTCTAAATTTTCATTTATATTAGGAGAAAAGGAATGGATAATAACTATTATCATGATAAAAATGAATTAATTTCAAAATTAACCGAACTTGCTTCAAGTGGAAATTATGTGTTTAGAGGATATTCGATACAGGAACAAATGTTACCCAACATTATACGAAAAAACGCCACAGATATTGAGATGAAGCTCTTGTGTGAATTTGAAAAATATGCAAGCCAATATATAAATGTCAACAATCCGATTGATTTTATGTCTTATGCGCAACATTTTGGATTGTCAACTAGATTGCTCGATTACACATATAATCCTTTTGTGGCTTTGTATTTTGCATTGTTTAAAAGTAAAGCTAACAATAATACTCATGCTGAAGATAATAGTTATTACTATATCAGATATTGTGATATCAAAGATAATCTGTTATTACAAGAAATCCCAATTGTTGATGAAGGACCAATATTTAAAGGGTTTTCTATGTCGGAAAGATGTGAAAAGCTATTTCAAACGCTTGATATTATTTATAAAGATTTTAGAAATCAGTTGTTTATAAATAAAGACGCTGCAATAAAATCGATTTGTGATTCAATTCGGAGTGATAATTCTTTTTTTGATATTGAACGTGAAATAAAAAACAAAGTGGATAATAGGAGTATTTTATTAATTGATCCAAATCAATCTAACCAAAGAATTGTAATGCAGCAAGGTTTGTTTTTGCTGTGCTATTCACTTGACACAGAAGAACATTGGAATATGATTAATCAAAACACAAATGTAATTAAAGTACATAAAATTTTGCGAGAGGAACTTCAAGTATATCTTAATACAATAGGAATAAACGCTTTTCGATTAATGCCTGACTTGGCAAGTGTATGTGAGGCAGTGGAAAGAAAAGTAAAAGAAAAACGTAATAGAAAAAGTAAATTGTTTAAGAAAAACAATCGAAGCATTTAATTAAAAAGCTATACTTTGTAATAAATAATGAAAACATTTATATGAGGTATTAAAATATGGATTGCATTATCAATTGGTGTAATAATAATGTGGGTTTTATGGAAGCATTATTATCAACAGTTGGCATAATATTAAGTATTATAGC
>JAILPC010000095.1 GCA_024690465.1 Ruminococcus sp. | reverse complement strand
GTGACGATAATACGGACAGTATTATCGCCGACAGCACAGTCCTCAGGAACAGGGAAGGGCAGGCGTACGAGTCTCCCGGGATTCCCGCTGTTGACGGTTATACACTCAATATCCAGAGGCTCCCGAAGAACGCCTGCGGTGAATTCGACGTCAAAAATACAACCGTAAAATACTACTATACCAAGAAGGCAAAGGACGACCTGACCTGCCGTGTGAATATTGTGTATATGTCCACGGACGGCAAGATTCTCGGCACAAATACTCTCACGGGCGACGAGGGCAATCACTATAAAACATCTCAGCTCGATATCGAGAATTACGAATTTAAGAGCGTATCTGACAATTCAAGCGGTGAGTTCAGCCAACTTGAGCATAATGTGCTCTATATTTACACTCCCGTGTCTTTCCTTTCGAATCTGGGATTAATTATCGGCATTGCGGTGTTTGCCGCTGCGATTATTCTGTTTGCGGTACTCTACCGTAAGCGCAGGCGTGAAGAGCTGATGAAAAAGCTCGACATCGGAGATTAGGCTTTCCTTAGGATTAAATTTTTCGGGTGACCTTTAATTGCCTTAAATTCTTAAATCCTAAACCCTAGATTCTGTAATAATGAAAATTTTGCCTTTCGGCATTATATAAAAGGAGGAAACTTTTATGACAAAAAAGATTATTGCGTCATTATTGTGCGTAATGCTTATTGTATCATCTGTTGTTATCGCAAGCGCCGCGGATACTTCCAAATCCGCTGCAGGTGACAATAGTTATACAACGGCGTGCGAAAGCATTGACGCGGAATATGCCTATAGCGGCAACGACCTCGGCGCGACATATACTCCCGAGGCGACAACCTTTAAGGTGTGGGCGCCCAAAGCGCTTTCCGTTACACTTAACCGCTACAAGACAGGCAGCGACTCAGAAGAGGGCGCCGGAAAAATCGGTACGGTTAATATGACAAAACTGAAGGACGGCGACAATTGGACAGGCGTCTGGACGTGCACTGTTGAAGGCGATATCGTAAACACATATTATACTTATACGGTAAATACTTTCGATGTATTAAATAAAAAACGCCAAACAACCGAAACAGAGGACGTTTATTCCTGGGCTACAGGTGTTAACGGCAAGCGTTCAATGGTAGTTGACCTCAGCTCAACAAATCCCGAAGGCTGGGAAAATGACAGTCACGTACTGTGCGACAGCGTTACAGAATCCTACGTTTGGGAAGTTCACGTAAAGGACTTTTCGTACGCGGAAAACTCGGGCGTAAGCGAAAAGAACCGCGGTAAATATCTCGCGTTCACGGAGACAGGCACAACTCTCAACAAAGAGGGAGAGGTCAGCACCTGTATCGATTACCTCAAGAAGCTCGGTGTTACAACCGTTCAGATTAACCCGTTCTATGATTTCGGTTCAATCCAGGAGGGCGGTTCCGATACACAGTTCAACTGGGGCTATGACCCGATGAACTACAATGTTCCCGAGGGTTCATATTCAAGCAATCCCTATGACGGTAATGTTCGTATCAAAGAGTGCAAGCAGATGATTCAGGCTCTCCATAACGCGGGCATCTCCGTAATTATGGATGTTGTTTATAACCATACATACGTTACAGACACCTGCTTCAATCGTACAGTTCCCAACTACTACTACCGTATGAAGGACGACAAGGGCACATACTCTCAGGCGTCGGGTTGCGGCAACGACACAGCATCCGAGCGCGCTATGTTCCGTAAATATATGATTGACTCCTGCCGCTATTGGGTAGACGAGTATCACGTTGACGGCTTCCGTTATGACCTTATGGGACTCCACGACGCCGAAACAATGAACCTTATCCGTGAGAACCTGGACCAGGTTGACTCAAGAATCGCAATGTGGGGCGAAGGCTGGTCAATGGGTTCAAGCTTCCCCACAAAGACATGCACAGGTGCTGCGCTCAGACCTGCTACACAGGCTAACTCCAGTCAGCTCAACGAGCGTATCGGTTTCTTCAGTGACGAAATCAGAGACGTACTCAAGGGTTCCGTATTCCAGAAGACAGCCAAAGGCTGGCTCCAGGGAGCAGGCGGCGGCGTAAAAAAGCTTCTCGACAGCGTAAGAGCAAAACCTGGAAACATCGGCGGAGCTGTTCCGTCCAAGGTTGTTCAGTATGCGTCCTGTCACGATAACCAGACTCTTTGGGACAGACTTGCTGACTCTCAGGGCGTTAAAGACTTCAGAGCCCGTACAGATTTGCTTGTGAAGGAAACAAAGCTCAACGCTGTATTCCTCCACACATCACAGGGTATTACATTTACACTCGCGGGCGAGGAGCTCGGACGTTCCAAGGATAACGATGAGAACAGCTATTCATCACCCGCCGACGAGAATATGATTGACTGGTCGCTTGCGGAGACCAACGCGGATATCGCGTCCTATTATTCGGGACTCCGCAAAATCCGCGAGAACTTCTCTCCGCTTACGGCTAACGACCGTACAACAGGCACCTGCAAGACTGATATCCTCAATCCCGTATACAAGAAGGTTGACGTTGCCGATGTTCTCCAGACAAGTGACGGCTACAGCGCACTCTGGACTAACACGGTAAGCAGCGAGTGGAAGAACCTCCTCGTTATCGCGAACAACAGCAGCAAAGCTACAACCTATACACTCAACAATACTAACACAGATTGGGTGATTATCGCCGACGATCAACAGGCAGGCGTTAAGAAGCTCGGTGAAGTTAACGACAATATATTCAAGGTTGAGGCACATTCGGCTGTAATCGCTGTTGACAAGGCAAGCTTTGATTCAATCGCTGTTCAGAACACCCGCGGCGCCGTTACGGTTTCGGCCCTTGACACAGTTACAGGAAAGACAATCGAATCCTACACAGTCACAGGCGAAATCGGTAACAAATATTCCGTATCAGTTCCCAAGAGTGTAGGTATGGAATATGAGCTCAAGAACATCACTGGCGAAACTAAGGGTGTGTTCGCTGAAGAGGACAAAAATATATTAATGGAATTCGGTTACTATGTTCCCGCTTCCGTAAAGAATGTTGACCTCACAGGCGACGGCAAGACAAACATCAACGACGCTACTGCTTTACAGCTTCATATCGCAGGCAAAAAGCTTTTCTCCGATGAGTATGAGGCAAAAGCCGATGTTTCAAGAGACGGTACCATCAACGTAAACGATGTATTAATGGTTCAGAGATATGTTGCTCAGCTCAGCGTAGGTATCGGCACAGTTTCAGTCAACTATATCAATTTAGGCGACGATCAGAAAGCTGCTCCTTCTTCAGTTATTAAGGGACGTGTAGGTGAGAACTTCACATGTGAGCCTGCACAGCTGCTCGGATTTGAGCTCGACACAACCCAGTTGCCTCCGACAAATACAGTTACGTTTATATACGGCAACGTTGACGTAAACTACTATTATAACAAGGTTGCGTCTGAAATTAATCTCCATGTTAAGCACAGCTCAGGCACAGGCTTCGATCCTTCATTCTGGATTTGGGGACAGAATAACGGTGTGGATACAGATAACTACTGCAAGAATACATCCTGGCCGGGTGATACAATCACCGAATCTGATGAGAACGGCTGGTACAGCACAAGCTTTACCGTTGACCCGACGGATACGGCTTATAACTTTATTGTATCCAGCAACGGCTCGCCTCAGTCTGCTGACTGTAAGGGCTTCATCAACAGCGAACTCTGGATTGTTATTGACGACAGCAAGGACGGAGTAAACCTCATTGTTTATGATGTTAACCCCGACAACAATCCCGGAGCAGTACCAATCTATACAACATGACAGATAACATAAAAGGCTATTGCGGGAGCAATAGCCTTTTTGTATATGGGGAATTAATATTATTAACTGAAGAAATCAAAATCCTCGAAGCAGTCTGTCAGCAGGTCTGACGCTTCTTCTCTGATTTCTTCCTCGCTTTTGCCGTGGTCGAGCTCGCCGAGGAAAAGGTTGATGCTGCCGAACAAATCTGTAAACAGTATCTCTGTGATATCATCCTTTGTCAGCTCTGGATTACTGTCGTAAAGTACTCTCGCTGTCTGCATCATAATATACTGCAGTGTGCTTTCTATAGCTTCCAGGTCCGCTTCCTCACAACAGATGCCTGCGTTGATTTCTCCTTTTTCATCGCAGTGACCATACATAAACAGCTCGCCCGAGTTGAGCTGTGTGTTCTCAATTTCCTTTATCTTTCTTTTAACATCCGAAGCCATTTGACCGCTCCCTTTCCTTTTAGTTTATCCTATTTTACCATATAGTGCCGCAAAATAAAAGATACATATTAAAATTATTGTATATTCTCCGCTTTGAATAATGTTTTAGATACTAAGTCAAAATATTCGCTGTTTTACGCGTAAATATGGTTATTTTATCGATTTTTGCAGGACAGGTAAAAACTTTTGTCATTTGCTTGACTTTAACTGTCTAAAATATTAAAATATAAAGGTACAAAATAAACTATAGAAAGAGGATCAGTATGTCAAAGATTGATTTATCAAAAAACGGAATCAAGGATGTAAAAGAGATTGTTTACAATCCCTCGCTTGACGCGCTCTATGAGGACGAGTTAAACCCTGCTCTTGAGGGCTACGAAAAGGGCCAGCTGACCGAGCTCGGAGCCGTTAATGTAATGACAGGAATTTACACGGGACGTTCGCCCAAAGACAAGTTCATCGTTATGGATGACAAGTCAAAGGACACAGTCTGGTGGACAACTCCTGAGTATCCCAACGATAACCATCCTGCTTCCGAAGCAACATGGGAAGCATGCAAAAAGCTCGCTATTGAGGAGCTTTCGGGCAAAAAGCTCTATGTGGTAGATGCTTTCTGCGGCGCCAATAAAGACACCCGTCTGGCGGTTCGCTTCATTATGGAAGTTGCGTGGCAGGCTCACTTTGTTGAGAATATGTTTATTATGCCTACTCCCGAGGAGCAGGAGAATTATGAGCCTGACTTTACCGTTTATAACGCATCGCTCGCGAAGGTTGAAAACTTTAAGGAGCTCGGACTTAACTCCGAGACAGCTGTTCTTTTCAACGTAAAGAGCCGTGAGCAGGTTATTCTTAACACATGGTACGGCGGCGAGATGAAGAAGGGTATCTTCTCGATGATGAACTACTTCCTGCCTCTCCAGGGTATTGCTTCAATGCACTGCTCCGCCAACACAGATATGAACGGCGAAAACACAGCTATTTTCTTCGGACTTTCAGGCACAGGCAAGACAACACTGTCCACAGATCCCAAGAGACTTCTCATCGGAGACGACGAGCACGGCTGGGACGACAACGGTGTATTCAACTTTGAGGGCGGCTGCTACGCTAAGGTTATCGGTCTTGACAAAGAGAGCGAGCCCGACATCTACAACGCTATCAAGAGAGACGCTCTCCTCGAGAATGTTACAGTTGACGAAAACGGAAAAATC
>JAILPC010000094.1 GCA_024690465.1 Ruminococcus sp. | reverse complement strand
ACTCATACAGAGTTACTTTTGTGATTTCGCCCGGACTTATAGAGGAACCAAACGGCACATCAACCGAGTTGATTGTCGAGCCCATCATAATTACGCCGCCGTAACCGCCGTTGATCCAGCCGCTGTTGTAGCCGTCGGAGCCAAGTATGGGGTGAGCAATCGTTACATTATTCGATGTGGCAGGTTTAGACGCGTTTATATTCGTAGATATGCCACCGCCTCTTATTTGCGCGTTTGAGGAATCACCGTAGCCGTCGCGCCGAGTCGAACCGTAGGTAAATTTTCCACAAGGTGCCAGACGGAGCCTAAAGAGCAAATGGTCGCCGTCCTGTACCTGTCTGCTGATCTCAGTACTTCCGATATTTACCGCGTAGCCGTTGCTGCCGACAGCTAAACCAAAGTTGCTTATTTTATCTCCTGTTACAGCGTCATAGATTCCGCATTCGCCCTCGACGGGAACATACCATCCGCTGTTTTTGAATTTAACAGCTTTAATATAGAAGCCGTTATCGCCGCCGACCTCGAATTTGTATCTGCCGCTCGTAATGCTCGCGGGAATACTTGATGTTGAATACTGAATAGCGTCATCGCCTGTCCACTGGTATTTCTCCTTGTTTGTGACAAGGTTCGTGGCGGGAAGGCGCTTGGCGCCGAAGCCCGCGCTGCCGACCCAAGCCTCCATCGAGGCGATGCCGTCAACAGGATCGAACAAATTGTGATAACTCTGGTAATCGTCGGTATACTGATAATCTACCTCAACGGTACCGCTTCCGTTATATGTAGCTGTGAACGCCACATACACATACAAGTCCTCGTTGGGGCTCATCCTGTCGTCTATGGTGTAGTATATCGTGCCGTCTTCGGCTTGCGCCGAGGTTGTATAGGTTATATCCTTAGCGTTTTCTCTTGTTGTGCCTCTCTTGACGCTGACCGTCTTTACGCCGTACCTGTTAGGCGGTTTTACCTCGAGCGTAATCTTCGTGTCTCGGATAGCCTTTGCCTCAACCTCCCACGGAGTGTGGGGACCGCTGTAAACAGCGTCGAAGCTTGTCGGGGTCGTTTCGTTCATCGGCACAAGCTTCATAAAAGGAATCGCGCCCGCGGCAGCGTGTGAGCCGCGCACCCTGCAGGAACCGACGCTTGGTGATTTGTTGCCCTGCTCGTCCTCTGTGGCTACGGTAGTGTAAATCGAGCGCGCCTTCTGAATATATATATTCAGTTCATAGGTTCCGTTACCTGACTGTATTACCGTGCTGCCCGTGTTGAGCGTTTCTTTGATTATTCTGCTGTCGCCTTCGCCATCGGCGGTGATGTTGCTTACTTTGATGTCCTTGTATCCGTTTCCGTCGCATGTAACTCTGGATACAACATAATCTCCTTTGCCCGGCAGCTGAGCGAACACATGCAGATACGCTCCCTCAAGCACGCTTACCGTACGGCTGTTCGGATCGTAGGTAATATCAAAGTCGCCTGTGTAGTACGCTCCCTCGGTCTCAGACGTGATGATAGCCTTCTGGTTAACGGAGTTGCCGCTTGTCGCCGAGACGTTTATGAACGCGTCGGAGCGGTTGGGTATTTCTTTGGGTGTGCCCGGTTCTACTGTTGTTCCGTTCGATAAGATTGTGAACACGTTAACCCTAACCGTGGCTACTTTGGTGAGAATAACCTTGACGGTAACGTTGTCGGGTGAGCTCAGGCTCGGCAGAGTCGAAATATCGTAGGTTGTTTCTGTTCTCTGGTTCTGCCCTGTTCCTACCGTCTTTTTGCCCGCGACAACGAGGTTCAGGTTTTTGCCGCTGCTGTTATGCGCGATTATGTTAGCGATTACATACTGGCTGTTTTGTTTAAACGTAGTAGTGATAGTAACCTTGGTGTTGGTATCGCTGTTAACCGTTCTTGAATTGTTTGTGATTTCAAATTCATCAAACTGATTGCTCTCGTTTGCTCTATCGCTGAACGCTTTTTCGGTCGTGTCATTGCCGTATATATCGTAGCGCTGACCTTTGACGTTGATTTTGTTAAGGCCCGACTGTTCGTAGGTAGCGTCATCGCTTATCTGTGTTTCGCTGCCCGAAGCGTTGCGCATAACCGCCTTGACGGTGAAGATCTGCTGTCTGCCGTAGACGATATCAATCAGGTAATCGTCGCCGAATTCTATCGCGTTTGTAAATGTATATGTGATATAGCTGCCTGTGTTTCCGTTGCCCTGGATTGTGTAAGCAGTGTCGAGAACCTCCTCGTACTCTTTGGTACTGCTGTTCATTTTATAGATTTTAACAGCGCTTACGTTACGAGAGCCCTGAGGCTCGATTTTAATCTGAGGTACTACTCCCCTGTGGGTGCTGAGGTATGTATTGCGGAACATAAGTCCCGGGCGATTATCGTCAATATCTCCGTAGTCAGACTTTCTGCTCTCGAGCTCGAGGGTGTTGAGCATAACCTTATCGGTCTTGGTATATGCCTTGAACGGCAAATCGACATCCGTTGTGGTCGTCAAGGTAATCTTGGAGAGCACATCGGTAGGATCGAGAGTACCGTCGATTCCCTGCTTGATGGTAAGACCTGTTGTGGGACGATAGTAAACGTCAACCTCAATCGTCGCGCTTCGCAGGGTTACGCCCGAGTTAATGCGTATCTGATAGCCGTCCGAGGTATATACTGTCGGCACTTCCGTCAGGCTCTGCTTGTGCGAGCTTTCTGTAATCGGGTTGCCCGCGATGTTAAAGGCTTTGCCTTCCATTGTGGCGAAGTCGTAACCTTCGGGAGCGGACGGCATAAGGTACATTCCCTGAATATCGTTCAGGTGTACCATATAGTGTTTATCGCTCGCGCCTGTTACGGTGTAGCTGCCTATGAACTGGTCCTGATTAGCGCTTTCGAGTCCCGCTGTGTCGGTTATATCATTTTTGTTGAAGTATTTATACTGAGAAAGGTCGGTGGTTGTGTTATAGTACTTTTTAACCCTCGTTGTAAAGTTTTCGTCCGCCGCCTGAGCGTCGCCGTTCTCGTCGAGCACAAACTGCTTAACAGTTACGGGCAGGTACGCGGTTTCGGCGTAGCCCGTCATATCAATTCCGCTCTCGGGAATTTTGAGCTGTACAACAGCTCTTTCCATCAATCCGCTGTAAGCGCCCGCGTTATATGGCGTGACAGACACGGAGTAAATATATGTGTCAAAATCTTCCTGATCATAACCCTCAGCGGGTAAAACCTGGCCGCGGTAAATGCGGAATTTAAGCAGCACGGAGTCGGTTTTTAAGTCGGTTAGAGTATAAATAAGGTTAGCCTGATGGAAAATCGAGGTCGAGTTGCTGTTATTGGTTTCGTTCGAGCCGACAATCATTGTAAGGTACTTCTTCGTCTGAGCATTCTCGTCATATTTGGCGACGTTGACAGTGTTGAGACCTCTTGTTGCCGTGACGTTGCCCGACTTGCCGACTATGGAACCGCTGAATACTGTATTCGGTCTGAAGCTGCCGTCGGCGGTATATCTGAACGGAACATAGGTGAGGTCGGTATACTCATAGTTTATATCGATCTCAATTCTCTCGGCGTTCATCAGCGATTGTCCGCTGCTGCCCGTATAGGTAACACGGTAGGTATTGTCGCCAATATCGGTCAAAGTTAAGTTCGAAGAGGTGTTCTCCACGCCGTGACCGCTGATTGTTTTTATCGTAATCGGATTTTCGGACAGAATATAGTGACTCGGCGCAATCGGCTTTATCTCGAAGCCCTGTTCACTCGAGCTGTTCACAAGCTTCATATTGTGGGTATCAGTCGCGCCCGAAGCCGTGTAGCTCTCGGTGAAGCTTTCAGTTGTGTACATATCCGCGGGAGCGAAGTAATTCGCGCTCGCGTTTTCGGGATATTTTGTTACCTGAGCGGAGAAGCCGTCCATGTCTGTTACATCGTCTTTATTCACGTCTACAGCGTGCTGATTTATCTTGACCTCAGCGTAGGGCTGAGTAGCGGAGTAACAGAGCTTGAGTCCGTTAAGTGTGTTCTTAATCGGGAGAACCGCCTTGGTATACAGACCGTTGCTGTCTGTGGACGTGAACGTAGGCGTGCCCAAATATTCGTCGAGTTCAACCTGTGTGCAGTCGACAGGGATTACCTGATTATGATAAATCCTGAACTTCGCGAGGGTGGTGTCTTCTGTATAATCCTTGATTTCATAAACCAGGTTATGGTTATAGAGGACGGAGTTATATGAGGAATCGCCGCCGATTTCAACGTTTATAACACGCGAAGCCTCGTTGTCATAAACCGCCATCTCGGTCTGAGCGCCGTTTGTGGCGTTAACTTCGGCTGTTTCGGCATTCTTGAATACGCCCTTAATCTTAACGGGAGGAGTGAGCAAGGTCGCGGAGCTGCCCTTGACATAGTCAAAGTGAGCGAATCTCGTAATAGGCTCAATCTCAACCCACAGCGCGATATTGCCCGCGTCGAGGAGAGTTTCAGGCAGGCTAATCTGACACGTGCGCGCGCCTGTGGTTTCGTCGGGCTCGCTGAGCTCGCCGACTACTTCATCCGTTATATCGGGGTTAGTGATATTGCCGTCGTTGTCATAGGTGAGCCAGTCCGAGGTGCTGTCTGCTAAACCATGTAGGTTGTAAGTATCAGCTTTGAAGATATAATTATGCTGAGCATTTTGGTTGTGAGAGTATTTATACGCCTTGACGCTCACAACCTCGTAGTTTTCGCTGTTCTTGGGTTTGACGGTTAGGGTGTAGCGGCTGTCGTCGCCGTCGAGTGTTAAATACCTTTTGTCTCCCCATTGCTGCGCCGCGTTAACCCAATTACTGATTCCAAAACCGCTAGCGTTATTTCTGTTCGGGCAAATAGCATCGGTATCGACATAGCCTGTAGACATATCGAACCAATTCGCGCCGAGGAACCAGTTGTCCTCGTCGCCAGTCAGAGTCGCGGTGCCGCGGCTCGAGCCCGCGCCTATCGGATAGGTGCCGCTGTCGCTTTTCTGGTTGGAGAAGATATTAATCGCGTGAACGTGGTGTTCGTATTCGGGTACAATCGCGATGTCGTACGACGGCATAGTAAACTCATAGTCGTCGCCGACCTTAGTGCAGGATACTTCTTCGCTGGAGGATACATCTTCTACGAGAACCGTGTCACCATAACTATAGGAAAAGTTTTTTGCCTTAAATATCTTGACGTCCTTGAACGTAAGACGCTTGTTGACATAGTCAATCAGCTTTTGCGGTCTTGTACCTGACGGACTGCGGGTCTCCTCTTGCCATATATCCTTGACCTTGACCTTAGTACCAGGGGTAATACGATAAGAGTCGCTGCTGCCTCTTACACCGCTCGTGGCTTTATTACAGTTTATCGACTGGTATGTACTAGTTTCGTTTGAACCATAGGTATAAAACATTCTCGCGGCAGCCACGTCGTTTTCGTATGTGGTGACATTGACAAGATCGTTGGGCGAACAACTATTATACCCTCCCGTTATAGACGTGCCGTTTGATTTAGGCAGTACCTGCGCCGCGTAGGTGGTAATGGACTTAAGTTTAATCTGAATATAATTAGTGTCATTTGAACTAGAATTATTATAATAATAGAAATCCGACGGAAGAGTAAAGGTTATTGAACCGTCAGCATTTGTAGTTCCGAAATTCTCTTTAGTATACTTATAATAATCATTATTAACATTTCTGCCATAATGCAATGTCAGGCTGTTTATTCCGCTGGCGCACCTTACGGTATAAGTGCCGCCCGCGTACAGCCAGCGGTCAACTTTACCGCTTGTGTTGGTAATACTTGTGCTCTCACTGGAACCTATGCGCGCAAAGTCGTCGTCGGCTGTAATGACTACGTTCTCGGTGTGCTCGCCCATCTGTTGAATTTGAATCTTCGTTTTATAAACTTTGGGCTCGGCAGTAACGTAGATATCGCCGCCGTAAGCTTTAAGGCCGCTGATTGTGAAGTAGCCGTCGTCATCCCAGCTGTCGCGCGCGGGAGACTCTGTGAGCGTTACCTTGGGGTTGCTGCAGCCCTCGCCCGCGATTTGCTCGCCGATAGTATTGTTCTGAACGTCAAGCGCGTAAACCTTTATATTGTTGAATTCGCCGCTGTTATTTGCCGCGGGGCTGAAATAGTACTTGACCGTGTCGGAATCAAGCATCATACATTTGCCGTAGCTAAAACCGTAGCTGCCGGAACTGCTAAAGGTACCGTTATTCTGTAAATACAAATTATCTTCAGCTAAAGTGGATAAAACATTATTTGATGTTATATTAGAATTACTCGCTTGATAGTAGGTTACAAATCTGCCGCCCTCGTCAGCGCCTAGGGTTATTTTATATTCATCATTACCAGGACGCGCGCCCCTCCATCTGATGCTTGTATAAATAGCGGTCTGCGGGAACTTCTTATATGTTACAACATAAGTAACGGAACGTCCTGTTGTTCCCGCATAGTAAGAATCAGCCTTGCCGTCCCAAACAAAAGCTTTGCCCGCGAGATTGGGCTGAGTTTCCACTAACTCACCGGTATCGTTATAATACAATTTGATATCGGAAATATAAGAGTATAACGACCTATCAAAATTAATTTTATTAGTGTTTGCATAGGGATATCGCGGATAACGCGTAATCTGTCCGCCGTCGCGCATATTATAACGGTTGTAATAACAGTTGCCGCTGGTTGCACTGCCGCTGAATGAATTACTTGAAGTATCAAAAGTAGAGTATGCCGCGTGGTTTAAATATATATCCTGATAGGTATAATCATTTACATATGACTTGCGATAAGGACCCACGTCGCCCTTGGTTACAATAGTAACTGAATAATATTTATATGGAGAATATTCGCCCATAGCTCCGTCCGCGACAGGCGTGCCGTAGGTAACCTCAACGGTGATATTGCCCATGATGTTCCGGAACTCAACATAGCCGAACAGCGAGGTCTTTGTGCTCTCGAGGAAGTCAGTCTTGTACTGCGCGCTTCCGAACGCGTCAGCGGTGATATCCTCATTGTTCGCGTTCTTAACGACTATACTCGTTATGCTGACCTTGGAGCTGCTCTTGAGGTTGAGCGTGGGCGAAGTGTTGTAGTTGCCGCAGGTGAAAGTCACGGAGCTGCCGCTTGCGAGCTCGTGTCTTTCGGTCGCGGCGGCGGTTGTGTCGGCGTAGTATTCAACCGTCTGCTTACATTCGTCGGTATTTACCGCGTCGGCATAGGTCGCCGTAACGGTTATAGTTTTTTCACGATCTCCCAGGCTGTCCGTAATCGCGACAAAGCGGATGCCTTTGCTGTTCGCGAAGGTCTCTGCCGTAGAGCCCGCGTAGCCGTAGATTGTGAGGTCATCGGCGTGATTGTCAAACGCTGTGTCGGCTATAGTGGTTTCGGCGTTGAGGAATGTCGCGTATTTGATATTCGAACAATCCTTGAACGCGTTAGCGCCGACGCTCGTAATATTATCGGGGAACACTACCGAATTAAGGTTATCCTCGCCCGCGAACGCGCTTGCCGCGACGCTCGTGACGTCATTACGGTCAACCGTCGCGGGAATAGTTATATTAGCATTATCGCCTATATAGCCTATAATCGCGCCGTTGTTGTATAAGAAGCCATTCTCATAAGCGGTTATAGTAACAAATGGGATGTTTTTGGAACTTGCATACGATTGAGCTCTTGAACCTGAATATCCATAGAAAGTAGGTTTTTTGCTGTAGCCGGAAAAAGAATCAGTGGAAATTGAAAAGGAATTTCCGAGAAAAACTACTTCTGAGATTTTTGTGGCATAAAACGCATAATCATTAATAGTCGTAACACTGGCGGGAATAATCAATGTCGATAATTCACTATATTCAAAAGCGTTTGATCTTATTGTTTGAACAGTGCTTGGAATAGTAAAAACGGAATCACTTTTCTTTGTGGGATAAGCACGCAACTCAGTTTTACTACTGTTATATAAAACACCGTTTTCTGCACTGAAGGCGGTGTTACCACTCGCGACCGTAATTTCCTCAAGATGAGAGGCATTAATAAAGCCACTTCCTTCAGAGGGCAATGAATTAACAGTACTCGGAAGCTCATATGAAGTAGCAGTGCTTCCTAAAGCGTATTGAATCAACTGTGTACGAGCTTTATTGTAAAGACTACCGTCGGGAGAACAATAATTATTATTATTTGAATCAACAGTAAAAACAATACTTGAACATCCGCGAAAGGCATTAGATGTTCCTATACTCGAAACAGATGCGGGAATCGTTACGCTTGTAAGGTTTCTTGCATTACAAAACGCTAAATCACCTATACTCGTAACTCCCTCAGGGATTGTTACGTTCTCAATCGTTTGATTATCTTTGAAAACGCCCCCTGAACTCCAACTACCGGTAGCTAAACCCGTAACAGGGTGACCGTCAAGCGTAGATGGAATAACGACATCGGCATCGTTACCATTGTACTTGGTAATAATGGCGTTATTACCGCTGGTGTAATATTCCCAATCACCGTCGCCCGACGTAATCGCGTTAAAGGTAACGGGCGCGATTATCGCAGCCGCGATAATAAGCACCAGCCCAAGCACGATAACGGACAGGTGTGTCAGCTTACTTCTTTTTTGAGTCATAAAATCTCCTCCTATGATTTACATTCCGAAAACGCAATTGTCAGTTTCAACGCTTTTCCAAAATTATACCATTATATACATAATAATTGTACACCAATTTGTTGAAATAGTAAAGGGATTTTGGAGAAATTTTGTGTAAAAATATATATTAAACTAAACATTAAATATTTAATATTAAAAATTTATAAAATGCTAAAACGAACTTCGCTCTTCGCTCAAATCCTCAAGAGCGGGCAGAGACACTCACCCCCAAGGGAGGGCGGCAAAAAACATAGCCGCGGCAGAAGCCGCGGCTATGAGTTATTTCGATTGTTTTGCAATCAAATTACGGAATAGTTACATCATAAGGGTCAGGGTTGTCAACTGCTATCTGTCCCTCGGGATTCGTCTGCTCAGGCTTGCTGAGAAGGAGAACGTCCTGATTTAACAATTGTTCTAATGTTATTACTGGCATAATATAATATTTTTTCATTTTGTTCCTCCTTAGTCATCGTCTGTTGAAGCGACCGAGTTTCCGATGTCGTACATATAGAAATATACGGGATCTGTCAGCTGAACGTTGCCTTCCGCGTCTATAACGTAGTAGTACGCTCTGAGCACAGCGTGGCGAACGCTCTCGGTGTTGGTAAAGCTGAGCATCGTGTCTACCCTGTTCTTGTTGTTGTAGCTCTCGTTGTTTACGGGTATATTCAAAAGCGTTCTGGTGTCGGGCAAGGTCGGTTCTTCATCCTTGACAAAGCTGATAATTGTTTCCTTATCAACCGCGTCGTCAGCGGAGAATACAACCTTTTCCTCATCCTTCAGCTTGTAACCGGGTTCGTCTTCCTTGAGGAGCTTGATTCTGCTGTCAAACTCAACAACAAGTCCCGAAGTGTAGCCGTCGAGAACTTCTACTCCCTCAGCCGCGGCAGCAGATTCGCTGAACAGCCTTCCGCTTTCCTCCATGTAAGAGAGTATGAAGTCAGCGAACAGCTTGTCGGTTATGTTTCCGTTTCCGTCGCTTGTCTGCTCTCTCGAGAAGGAAGCGTCACTGAGCGTGATTGACTTAGCTTTCTCGCCGTAGTACGCAACTACGTCAATGTTTTCGGTTACACGCGAGTTGAACTGTCTTGAATAGCACTTTGTGATTTCCTTGTCTGTGCCCGCTTTCTTAACGAGCCAGTAAGCAAACTTGCTTCCGTTGCATGTTTCGTCCGCTGTGATAAACTCACCGTTCTTCTTGGCGAAGCTGTTGAGCTTAACTTTTGATATTTTTTCAAGCTCGTTTGTGTCGCCGTCGTTCTTGTAGAACTTAACCACGAACTCTTTCGCGGGATGCTCGGCAGTAATTGTAACTTCGTTTCCGTCATAGACAACATGGTCGTCGTCGATAACCCACTTGCAGTTCTTGTACAGGTCAGTGACCGCGGGCTCATTATCGGTAAACACATTCATGTTCGTAATCCTGCCGTCTACGATATCGAATTCGCTGACAGGCACCGTTACGGTGTAGGTCTTGTCGGGCTGAGTATCCTCGCCGATAATATTGTCGTTGTTCTCGTAGTTACTCTCGGAATCGGCGTTCCACTTACGGCTGTAATACCTGTAGTTGAGAGTGAAGTCGGTTTTCTCAACCCTTAAGCCGTATTTTACGTTAACAACAGTCGCGCCTGAGTCGGGAGCGAAATTGTTCAGCGTGTAGACTCCGTTTTGTTCCGTTACTTCGGCAGAGTAACCGTTCATTACAACCTCTACCGACTCGATAATATACCCTTCGGGAGGTACGATGTTCCTGAGTGAAAGCACGGTTCCGCTGATGACTGAGCCCTCGATCTGAGCTTTGTCGTCGAAGGTGATTGTATCAACATCATTTCCGTCAAAGTTCATCGGCTTTTCGTCCTCTCTGAGAGAGCCGTCAACAGTGACAGAACCATAGTAGCCGTCGGAGCAATCAACAGCCTTATCCGAGTCCGCGTAAAAAATCTGCTGATTTACCTGCAGGTTCGAGGTGTAGATTTTCTCTTTGCCGACAAGCTGGATAAAGATGTACTTATCCTTTTGGACATTGTTGAGCGTCAGCCTGTACTGGCTGCCGTCATCCA
This sequence comes from Ruminococcus sp., assembly GCA_024690465.1. Taxonomy (GTDB): domain Bacteria; phylum Bacillota; class Clostridia; order Oscillospirales; family Acutalibacteraceae; genus Ruminococcoides. Next base: position 7,536 of record JAILPC010000094.1, on the reverse strand, counting down.
TCTTGTCGATTGTGTATCCGTCACCCTGCATGTCACCCACAGTCTCGCTGTAGACGGTTACCGTATTGTTATATGAGTCGCCGATACGAATGGACGCTACCGTGTAGTAGAATTCGTTCTCATCATCACGATAGGTCAGCGGTCTGATGATAACCTCGGCGTTGTCTCCCCTTGTGACAAAGGTGCCGTTTGTGAATGTGCTCTCAGTGAGTACGGTTTCTGTCTCACCAAGCGTTTTGTTATATACATCTACCGTCGCCTTGCCCTTGCTGCCCTCGTTGGTAGCGGAAAGACGAATCAGCGGACGGGTGTAATAAACCTTGATTGTAACGTTTGAGGTTCTGAAATGCGCTTTTATCTCGCCGTTGGAGTCGGGATAGTAGTTGTATGTATTAATATCTGAAATCTGAACTCTTTCGACGTTATAACCTGTTTCGGGATTCGGCTTGATTGTAACATGACCTCGAACAGCGTGATTGCCCGACGGGTCGCAATTCGTATAGAAAGAACCTGTGGAAGAAGCAATATCAAGCGGGTTCTTGTCTTCACCTGCTCTGTTGCCGACCTTAAGCGGCTCGCCCTCGGGTACGGTGAAGGTGACTGTCTGGTTAGTGGCGGGAACATAGTTGCCGTCGTAGGTATCACGGTTCCACTGCTCAACATTTACGTCGCAGTCATAGCTCTGCTCCGAAGGAGTCGCGCTGCCTGAACGGAGATTGAATTTTGTAATAAATCCTAAAGAGTTATCAATAGGATATTCATCATTTTTATTAAACCTGTAAATATAATAGTACTTTGTAACTCCGTTATGGGTTCGTGTAGTGTAGCTGTTGAGCAGTTCGTCCGTTATAGATATACTGCTCTTCCCGTCAACATAGTCAACAAAGCTTGAACCTGACAGGCTCAATTCCTCTTTTGGCAGATCCGCGACAAGTACATAGAATGCCGCTGTCTTTTTATTGATAGTATCCCTTGCATAATATAAAGTGTTATTCCATCCAAGCAGATTATAGGTATCTCCGCCCAGCGTGGAAATATTAATATCTTCGGGATTATCGGAGCCGAAATAGATATAAGCCTTGACATATGCGTTTTCGGGATACGCGGATTGACCTGTTTCGTTGAAAACCCTGATTCTGTCATACATAACAACTACACGATAGGATTTGTCGTTTTCAACCTGAATCGAGTTTTCGGGAATATATCGTTTATAGGTATTGTTGTTTTCGGTGTATGTACCTTTTAAGGTGAGATCCCATTTTTTTACATAGCTCTGGTTATCTATCTTGGGCTTAAGATTTTCATACGAAGAGCCTCCCGATCCGACAACACTCTTGTCAAACTCATAAAGCGTTACACTGCGGATGTTACCCGGTTTAACGGTGGAATTGTAAACGTCAACCGAGGTGATTTTTGAATCCTTCGCAATCTCTATAGAAGAACTGCTTGAGCTGTTTGTACGGTTGTTTGAGCCGCTGCCCAAAGCGTGAGGAATCGCATAAGGTTGTGTTACAGACGGCTTTGTCGTGTTTATTGTAGCGGAGCCGCTGTTTTGTCTGGTTGAATTAGACGGACTGTCATCATAGCTGTTGCAGTCAACCGCGACAGAACCGACGGTTCCGACAGGCGCGAGGCGAACCCTGAATACTACGTTTTTGCCAGTCGTCATGGTATAGCCCGCGGATACGGGAGTTGAACTTCCGCCGACTGACGACGAGGACAAGTTGCTTATACGCGCGTTAGTATCCGCGTCATAAATGTAGCACTCATTCTCAACACCTACGTACCATTTGCCGTTTATATACGCGTTCGCGTCAACTTCGAAATGGTTGCCCGCGGCTACATAGAATTTGTACAATTTTTCAGGAATAGTATCGGGAATATCGGATGTGGAATACTGAATATTCGTCCACGAGAATTTCTCCTCGCCCGTGACAAGATTTCTCGCAACCTGCTGACGCACACCGTATGAGGTCCAGCGTACGCTCGCGCTCATCTTGCTGATTCCGTTATCGGGATCAAACATATTGTAATAGTGCTCGTAATCATCGGTATACTGGTAGTCTACCGCGATGTAGCCGCCGTCAAGAATGGTGTAGCTGACATCGACAAACAAATCGCTGTTCGGGCTCATCTTCTCGCTGATTGTGTAGGTGACCTTACCGTTTGTGTCAGGCGCGGAGGCTGTGAATTTGACATCACGCGCGGTCGCTTTTGACGTACCGCTCTTTACCGATACGTTTTTAATCGCGTACTGACTCGGCGGTGTAACCTCGAACGAAAGGTTCGTGTCACGGATAGCCTTTGCCTCAACTGTGTAGGCGCGGTTGTAATATGAATCGCCGTTTACAGCGTTGAAATGAGTCGGAGTTGATTCATTGGCAGGATTAAGCTTGGTAAACGGAATCGATCCCGCGGTTTCGTGCGAACCGCGCATTGTAACTGTTCCGCCGCCGTATCCTTCAACTCCGTCGCCCTCATCCTTGTATACGTATGTATAGATTGAGCGGGCTTTCTGAATATAGATATTAAGCTCATAAGTCTTGTCAGAATAAAGCGTCGTACTTCCTGTGTTAAGCGTCTCACGGAGGTTATCGTTATTATATTTGCCGACATTGCTTATGGAAATATTATTGTATCCGTTGCCGTTGGTTGTAATTCTTGAAATAACATAGTCACCGTTGCCCGGGAGCTGAGCAAACACTTCAAGTGTAGAGCCCTCGAGTACACTTACGTTTCTGCTGTGAGGATCAAATGTAATATCGAAATCGCCTGTGTAATAGGCGCCTTCGCTTTCCTCTGTGATGATAGCCTTCTGGTTAATGGAATTGCTTCTTACGGCTACATTTATGTACGCGTCGGACCTGTTAACTCCTCTGGGAGTACCGTTTTCTACAGTTGTTCCGTCTTCAAGAACAGTGAATACACTCACCTTAACCTTCGCAACCTTGGTGAGAATGATCTTGACTGTAACGTTATCGGAAGAACTGAGGCTCGGCAGAGTTGAGTTTTCATAGGCTGTTACTGTCTTGCCGTTAACCTGTTTTGTTCCGGGAACAGCAAGGTTAAGATTACTGCCCAGGTCGTTATACGCAAGTATATTAGCGATTACATATTCGCTGTTTTCGTTAAAGCTTGTATCGATTGTTACCTTTGTATTGGTAGAGCTGTTTACTGTTACAGGCGTGTCTGTTACTTCAAACGAATCTTTTTTGATGTTCGAATCGCTGACTTCACTGAACGCCTTTTCCTCTGTATCCGAACCTGTTACATTGTAGCGCTGTCCCGCGACGGTGATTTTGTCAAGACCCGACTGCTCATACAAGTCAGGAGTATTTACAACGGTTTCGCTTCCGTTGGCGTTGCGGAGAACCGCTTCGACAGTAAGGCGCTGCTGTCTGCCGTAAACAACGGAAACGAGGTAATCGTCGCCGAAATCTATCGCGTTTTTAAATGTATATGTGATATAGCTGTTGACGTCTCCGTCGCCTGTAACCGTATAGTCTGTCGACGGAAGTTCTTCGTATTCATTGCCGTTCTTTTTGTAGATTTTTACAGAGCTTACATTACGCGCGCCCCTAGGCTCAACCTTGATCTGAGGCACAACGCCCTTATGCGCGCCGAGCTTTGTTGTGCGGAAGAGAGAACCGATATGGTTTTCATCAACTTCGATCATATTGCCCTTATAGTTTTCAATCGTAACCGAGTTCTGCAAAGATGTTCCCGCAGAAGTGTATGCTCTGAACGGAGAAGCAACAGCCTCTGTGGTAGTCACGGTAACCTTGGAAAGGAGTGATGATTCAAGGGAACCGTCCATCTCCTGCTTCAGGGTGATAGTCGTAGTCGGTCTGTAATAAACAGCGATTTCAATCGACGCGCTTCTGAAATATTTACCTGAGCTGAATGTAATCTGATAGCCCTTATCCTTGACATAATTTGTGGGCACTTTAAGCAGGCTCTGAGTATGGGAAGTGTTTGTGATTTCATCTCCCGCGGGGTTAAACGCCTTTGCCTCCATAGTCGCGAAATCGAAGCCTTCGGGAGACTCGGGCAAAAGATACATGCCCTGAGGCGCGTCCAGATATACCATATATCGGCTGCCGCTCTCGCCTGTTACTTCATAACTGTTGATAAAGTCATCTTCAGCAGCGCTTGCGCTTCCGAGACCGTATGTATCTGTGAGTTCTTCTTTGTTGAAATACTTATGTGTGCCGAGGTCGTTGTTACCGTTATAGAATTTAGTAATCGTAGTCTTGAAATCCTCGTCCGCGGCAGTTGCTTCTCCGTCATTGTCAAGCACATACTGCTTAACGGTAACGGGCAGATACGGAACTTCGGCGTAACCGATAACACTCAGTCCCTGAATCGGGAGCTTGAGTCTTATTGTCGCTTTTTCCATCAGTCCGCTGTTTGTAGTCGGTTTATAGCTCTCGACTGCTGCGTAATCTATTAACTCATTAAAGGTATCCTGAGAGTAATTATCCACAGGCTCAATCTGACCGCGGTAAATGCGGAACTTGAGCAGAGGAGAACCCGTATTTTTGTCATTAAGAGTGTAAACAAGGTTTGCCTCATGGAAAATCGAGGTAGAATTATCGGTCAGATCTCCGCCGATTTCCATTGTTAAGCAACGCGGATTCTGCGAATCAGAATCATAGTAAGGAGTATTGATTGTGTTCAGATTGTTGGTTGCTTCAACATAGCCGTTCTTGTTGCCGACAATTGTGCCGCGGAATATCGTGCGCGGTTTGAAATTGCCTGCGGCGGTATAGGAGAATGGAACGTAGGTGAGGTCGGTAACCACATAGGTAATATCAATCTCGATTCTCTCGCCGCTCATGAATGAAAGATTGTTTTCGTCGCCTGTATAAGAAATGCGGTAGGTATTGTCGCCGATATCGGAAAAACTAAGTTCCGCGTCGGTGTTTTCAACTCCGTTCGGGCTTATTGTTTTAACCGTGGGATTGCTCGCGAGAACATAACCCGCGGGAGCAATCGGCTTTATTTCAAGGCCCTGCGCACTTGTACTGTTCACAAGCTTCATATAGTGAGTGTCCTCAGCGCCCGCGGCGGTATAACCGTCACTAAAGCTTGTCGCCGAAGATGGATCCTGAGCGGTAAAGTACTTGCCGCCCATCGTCGACGGATATTTTGAAACCGCCGCGGTAAAATCGTTTGTGGTTGTCAGCGCGGCGTCGTTCGAATCCTTCACATGCTGTCTGATAATAACGGGAGCGTACGCCTGTGTCGCCGTATAGACAAGCTTCAGGCCGTTCTCGGTATTCTTGAACGGCAGGACAACTTTTGTGCAGATGCTGTTGTTGCCCGAATTCGTGAAGGTCACATTGTCTGTCACAATGTAGTTCTTCAGCTGTGCTTCGGTACAGTTCACGGGAATCAGCTCATTTTTATATATTCTGAAGCCCGCGAGAGTTGAACCTGTTGTATAGTCCTCGATTGAATAAATCAAATTGCGGTTATATATAGCGGAATATAATGAGTCGTCGCCGCCGATTTCTACATCCATAATATTATCGGCGTTATTATCATATACACTCGCCTGAACTGTATCACCGTCTGTAACTGTTTTTCTTGTTGCCAGATCTGAGCCGTTAAATTTTCCACGTAATTTAACTACAGGATTAAACGCATTTTCGGTTCTGTCATTAACGTACTGGAAATCAGAAAAGCTAGTGACAGCGGGCTGTGTTGTGGGCTGGGTGGTCGCCTGCTCTTGAAGTGCAATGAACGTAAAGCCGTTATTTGTCGCGTAGGTTTCAGCCGCGGTGCCTGTGTAGCCGTAGATTGTAAAATCATCATATTTTAAATTGCTGTCGGCATCCCAGTCCCAATAATATCCAAATGCAGCTTCGCCAATATTGGTAACACTGGCAGGAATTGTAATACTCTTTAGATTTTCACAATCTCGGAAAGCTTCGTCTTCAATAGTGGTAACTCCGTCGGGAATAGTAAAACTGTCAAAACCACAGCCACAAAAAGCCATAGATTCTATGGTTTTTAATTTACTGTTTCCAAGGAATATTACGTTTTTAAGGCTCTCTTGCCCACCAAATGCACTATTTCCTATTACCTCAACACTTTCGGGAATTGTTATACTATCAATCCAGATATATTGTTGTACATTAAACGCCCAAGTGCTTATACCCGTAACGGCAAGTCCATCATGTGTTGAAGGGATAACAGGGTTATCAGCCCCTGGCATTTGCCAATATATTTCATAATCATAATATGAAACGTAGTATGATTCATCATGAGTTTCATTATCTTCATAAAGATCCCAAGAGAACCAATCATCAGGTGAAGGCTCGGGCTCGGTTGCCGCGGGTTGGGTTGTCTCGGGTTCAGTGGTTTCCGGCTCTTCGATAGCAACAAACGTAATTCCGTTCGCTGTAGCATATTCCTCCGCCTTGGAGCCTTCATAACCGTATATTATGAAACCCTCGACCAGTTTATCCATGCCGTCATCCGAATCATAATAGTATCCAAACGCTCTTTCACCGATGTTTGTTACGCTTGCGGGAACAGTGATACTTTTAAGATTCAAACCATTATCAGAATACGAATTACTGCCTTCAAAAGCCTCTTTACCTACAGTGGTAACACCGTCAGGAATAGTAAAGCTCTCAAAGCCGCAGGCATAAAACGCCCATTCTTCTATGGTTTTAAGTTTGCTGTTTTTAGGAATGTTTACTTCCGTGAGTGTACTCTCGCCATTAAACGCGGAACTCTCTATAACCGTAACGCTCGCGGGAATCGTTACGCTTTGTATAAGTATATAATTATTTGGGCTGTTAAACGCGCTATACCCTATTCCTGTAACAGCTATTCCATCATGTGTTTCTGGGATAACGGCATTTCCCCAGCGTCCAAAATACTCATCAATATCTTGATCCCATAATTCATCAGCCTTATACCAGGAAACATAGTAAGTCTCGTCGCCTGTGTCAGGGTCGGTGCGAAGCTCCCAGGCATAATCATCATCATTAGTAGCATACCTTATATAAACATCAAATGTAGCAGGGTCATCTTCATATAAAACGGAAACAACCTGATAGGTTTCACCTTGCTCTAAGTTATATGATATTTTATAATCATAGCCATTATCTCCGTTCCAGTCGTCAGTAGCAACTAGTGAACCGTTGTGATAAAGTTTACCGTAAGTATCTAAATTATTTGTCACTGAATACATAACCGCTAAGCCGTCCTTGGACGCGGTAAACTCATAAGAGTGTTCAGTTTTATATCCGGGGCAATAGGCCTGATAAGTCAGCGGTGTATCGCCCAGGACATTCTCTCCCGTCGCGTTGACTGAAGCGGGCAATGCAGCCGCTGATATCAAAAGCAGAAGCGTGAGAAATAAACTGATAGATCTTTTTAAAATTATCATAAAAATCCTCCTTTAAATATCAACCTGTTTTAAACATATATATATTATTTTACCATATTAAAAGAATATTGTCTTTATTGTTATAGAAATTTTTCGGAAAATACTACACAAACTTTCAACCTTCCGTT